>DGXB01000071.1 GCA_002396205.1 Bacteroidales bacterium UBA4243 | reverse complement strand
GTGGCTTGGGACTGGTGGAACGCATGGAACATCTATGGCGTCGACTTCAAGGCGGGCATCAACAACGACACCTATAAATATTACATCGACTTCGCCTCGCAATACGGCATCGAATACGTCATTTTGGACGAAGGCTGGGCCGTCAACAAGCAGGCCGACCTCTTCCAAGTGGTGCCCGAAATCGACATCCAGGAGTTGGTCGACTATGGTGCCGAACGCAATGTGGGCATCGTGCTTTGGGTGGGCTATGCCGCCATCGACAAGGACATGGAGAACGTGTGCCAATACTATTCCGACATGGGCGTGAAAGGCTTCAAGGTCGACTTCATGGACGGCGACGACCAGATGATTGTCGACTTCTATTACCGCATGGCCGCAACAGCAGCCAAATACCAACTTTTCGTCGATTTCCACGGTGCCTACAAGCCTACGGGACTGCACCGCACCTATCCCAATGTACTCAACCACGAAGGCGTTTACGGCCTCGAACAAGCCAAGTGGGACAACAAGAGCGACTTTGTCTTGAACGAAGTCACCATCCCCTTCATCCGCATGGTAGCCGGTCCGATGGACTACACCCAAGGCGCAATGCGTAATGCACAAAAAAACAACTTTGCCGCAGTCTACACCGAAGCTATGAGCCAAGGCACACGCTGCCGCCAATTGGCTGAATACGTGATATTTGAATCGCCGTTCAATATGCTTTGCGACAGCCCGAGCAACTACCTGAACGAAGACGAATGCACCCAGTTCATCGCTACTGTGCCCACCGTTTGGGACGAGACGGTCGTCTTAGACGGAAAGGTGGGTGAATACTTGGTTATCGCCCGCCGCAAGGACTTCCACTGGTATGTGGGCGCCATCACCAACTGGGAGGAGCGCGACCTCTATCTTGACCTCTCGGTATTACCTAACTTTGGCGCCAAGTCGGGACGCATCTTCCGCGACGGCCCCAACGCCAACCGCGCCGCCCGCGACTATGTGACCGAACAAATACAAGTGATGGGCAACAAAGTGAAAGTGCACCTCGCCAAAGGCGGCGGCGCCGTAATGGTCTTCTGAATCTTGAATCTTAAGTTTTAAATCTTTGAATCCTAAATCTTTAAATACCCATCGTTTCCTCGCCTTCGATTGTGGTGCCACCAGCGGAAGGGCCATCCTCGGCACCTTCAAGGACGGCGGCTTCACGATGGAAGAGGTCTATCGTTTCCCAAACCAAACCCTCGAAATCGGTGGGAAATACTACTGGAACGTCTACAGCATCTACGAGCATTTCCTCAAATGCCTGACCGACTTAGGCAAACGTCACATTCCATTGGATTCCATCGGCATCGACACTTGGGGCGTCGACTTCGGCTGCATCGGACACGACGGCACCTTGCTCGGCCTGCCCCGCGCCTATCGCGACCCTTACACCGAAGGCATCCCTGAGAAGTTCTACAAAATCGTCCCGCACGATGAGCTTTACGCCTTGACGGGCATCCAAATCATGAACTTCAACACGGTGTTCCAGATGTTCGCACAAGCCGAAGAAGGCAGCGTGGCCTACCGTCACGCTAAGCGCATCCTCTTCATGCCCGACCTGCTGTCGTATATGCTGACGCGCGGCAAGGTGTGCGAAAGCACCATCGCCTCCACCTCGGGATTGGTGAACCCGAAAACGCAGCAGTTTGAACCGTTGCTGATGGCGGCGGTGGGCTTACGGCAAGACCAACTGCCCGACCGAGTGCAAGCTGGCGAAACCGTGGGCAGGTTGCGCTATAACATTGCAAAAGACACTGGTTTGGGCGAGGTTCCCGTGGTGGCCGTGGCAGGTCACGACACGGCTTCGGCCATCGTTGCCGTTCCCGCTGAGGATGAGCACTTTGCCTATCTCAGCAGCGGCACTTGGAGCCTGATGGGCATCGAGGTCGACGAGCCGATTATCAATGAGAAATCCGCCCAACTCAACTTCACCAACGAAGGCGGCATTGAAGGCACCACGCGTTTCCTGAAGAACATCACGGGGATGTGGCTCGTGGAGCAATGCCGCAAGAAATGGATGGCACAAGGCAAGGATTATACTTACACCCAAATGACCGAAATGGCCGCGTCAGCGAAAGCCTACGCAGGCCGCATCAATCCCGACGATCCGCGCTTTGCCAATCCTGCCGACATGGAAGCGGAAATCAAAAACGCTTTGGCAGACAATGGTTGTGCCGTTCCTGCCAGCGATGCAGAGCTGCTCAGCTGCATCTACCACAGCCTCGCCGAGCGTTACAAGGAAGTGCTTGACATGTTGCAAGAAATGGCACCGTTCAAGATTGAGAAGCTGCACATCATCGGCGGCGGCTCGGCCAACGCCTTGCTCAATCAATGGACCGCCGACGCCATCGGGATGCCCGTGGTGGCCGGTCCCACCGAAGCCACCGCCATCGGCAACCTCATGGTGCAGGCCAAAGCCGCAGGGTTGGTCAGCGACCGCTGGGCGATGCGACGGATGATTAGAGAGACCATCGAAGCGGTTGAGTTTTTTCCAAAATCGTGATATTATGTCAATTTTGGAAAAAACTCAGACCTATAAGTCTATAAAAACCGCCTTGGGGTCTTGACAAGGCGGTTGTCCATATCTTTTTAGGTTTTGAAAATTATATATGATTGTAAATCAAATGTTTGAAAAACACAGACTTTAGATTTTGTCCCTATGATTTTTGTTTCCAAAGACCCCCAAACCATCAATTTTTCAGCTTATTTATGATAGCCTCATAGTGTTTCGTATAAGTCTCGTCCGGTTCCTTCAACAGTTTCAGGGCCTTTTTCATGTGTTTTTCGGCTTCCTTGTAGTCGCCCTTCATGTAGAGCACCCAAGCGTGGGTGTCGAGATAGGTCGGGTTGTCGGGTTCGGCGGCAATGGCTTTTGTCGACATCTCCAAGGCCTTGTCCAAGTCTTGGTTTTTCAGGGCGAGATAGTAGGCGTAGTTGTTCAGCACCAGCACGTTGTTGGGGTCGTTGCGCAGGGTGCGCTCGTAGGCATCGAAGGCTTTCTCCTCGTCGCCTTGCTCGTGATAGAGGTCGCCAAGGAAAGCGTCGAAGTTGGCCATTTGCAGTTTGTCGGAGGTGTATCTCCTCCCCTTTTCCAAGTAGGTGATGGCGTCGTCGTTGTTTTTCAAGACGGCGTTGGCCACGCCTGCGTACCAATAAAAGACGGGCTGCATCGGGTAGTATTTCAAGGCGGCTATGGCATGGTCGCGGACGTTCTCGTTCTCGTTGAGACGGCTCTCGCTGATGATGAGGTTTTGCCAGCCGTAAAAGTCGGTGCTGTCGATGGCCAAGGCTTTTTGGTATTGTTCCTTCGATTTGGGAGCGTCCTCTTTGACGAGGTAATACGAGCCTAAAATGAGGTGGCCCAACTTGCTGTCGGGATGAGCTTCGATGAAGGCTTCGCCACATTGCCGCGCCTGTTCGTTCACTTGCTTTGAGCCTTCGTTTTTCTGCATCCAATAGTCGTAGATGTTGGTCTTGGTGGCCAAGTCGAGGTTTTTGTTGCGGATGGCGGCAAGCAGTTCGTTGAAGGCCTTTTCGTTGTCGCCGTTTTTCTCGTAATATTCCAAAAGCGAGATATTAATGTAAGGATCGTTGGGGCTGAGTTCCTTCACCTTCTCGAAGGTCTTTAAGGCTTCCTTGTCCTTTCCGTTGTCGGAATATTCCTTGGCGAGCATGGAGTAATAGCGGGGATTGTCGGGGTTCTCTTTGGTGAGTTGTTCCAATTCGGCCAATAGTTTCTTGGTGTTGCCCTGACGTTTGTAGATGTTCAGCTTTTGTTCCGTAATCAACTCATTCCGACCTATTTGCTTCTCCAACACATCCATTTTTTCCAAGGCTTTGTCGTATTTCTCGGTGATGAGGTAGGCATCAATCAAGTCGCTGAGCATGTCGATGTCGTCGGGATATTTGGCGGTCAGGCCTTCATATAATTTGGTGAAGTCGTCGTATTGCTCTAAGTTGCGGTAGAACCGTCCGAGGCGCATCTGGTACCATTTGTTCTCGGGGTCGAGTTGGGCGGCTTTTTGGATCATCTTGAAGGCTTCCTCCGTGCGTCCCGCGTTGACGTATTGTTCGCTCAGCTCGAACATCGAGGCAGCATCGTCGGGCATGTAGCGCAAGGCTTGCTCGAAGTTGCGGATGGTGCCTTCGGTGTCGTCGCGGTACTTGCTTTGCAATCCGTTCGAGAAATAGGTGGCGTTCTTTTTCTTGTCGGGCCTGCCTGCGAATTCCGATTCCATGGTTTGGGCAATACCGCACATTGTGCCGCCCAACATTAAAAACAATATTAATGCCTTTATTTTCATATTCATCTATTCATTTCATTATTTATTTTTTGCAGGGATTTCGCTTTGCTTCATCGCCTGCCTACTATCCGTCGTCCCTCTGGGACTAACTGAACAACTGATAACTCCAAACTCCAAACTGTACGGCTGCCACAATGTGACAGCCCTACTCCTAACTCTTTCCCGTGTGTCCGAATCCTCCCGCGCCGCGTTCGGTTTCGCTCAGGGTTTCAACTTGCACGACTTCGGCTTGCTCGCATCGGGCGAAGACCATCTGCGCGATGCGGTCGCCGCTGTTGACGACGAAAGGCTTGTCGGACAAATTAATCAAAATGGCGCAAATCTGGCCGCGATAGTCGGCGTCGATGGTGCCAGGCGAGTTGAGCACGGTGATGCCGCTTTTGAGGGCGAGGCCGCTGCGGGGGCGCACCTGACCTTCGTAGCCTTCGGGGATCTCCATGTAGAGGCCCGTCGGCACGAGGCCGCGCTGCATGGGTTGGAGCGTGATGGGTCCATCGGGCAGGTAGGCACGCAAGTCCATGCCGGCGGAGTTCACGGTCTCGTAGGCGGGCAAGGGGTTATTCGACTGGTTGACGATTTGTAATTTCATATTTAAGGATTTAAAATTCAAAGATTTAGGATTTGTAGATTTTGTGTTTATTCTATTATTTCCCAATGACCATGATTACCCGAGCCACGATAGGTGATCTTGTCCTTCATTTTCGCTAATTCGCGCCCTATGGTTTTGGCGTTCACTCCCAACAATTTTGCCATCAATTCTCTTGTAATGCCTGGATTCATTCGTACTAAGTCCATAATTCGTTCTTGTCTTGATTTCCCATCTTTTTCGTGAGGGACATCGTGAGGGACATCGTGAGGGACATTTGTGGTTTGGATTAACTTCTTCTTTCTTGGAATGGTGATTCTGAATTCATCCAAGTCCAAATCGTTGTAATAGTCCACATTATCAAAGGTTTGCGCAACGCGAAGTATCCCGCTTCCTACGCCAGTATAGGGCAGGAAATAGCGAGCAAACTCAAAAAGCAATTGGTTTCTCGGTTTTGAAATTCCCTTCTTGATGTCCTCCACAGTCAAATCTGACGGCAAAGTGCCTGGGCTATGCAATTCAATACGGTCGTCGAATACAAACAAACGAATGGCGGAAGATTGGTAATAATCGCGATGAATCAAAGCATTGACTATCAACTCGACGAACACTGATAAAGGAACCTCCAATTGTCCGTTGCTATTGAAGTTATCATCCGTTTGTTCGGTCATCAGATTGCGGCTGATAAAATTCATGGCTGCTGTGTATTGCGTCAGAAGATTGCCTTCCATCACATGTGCCACCAAAACGCGCTTGCCTTCGGCTACAACTACTTCGGTTTCCAAATAGATGGATGGCCGGATTTGGTCATTGGCTGCGGTGGAAATCTCATGCGAAATCTGTTGTATTTCGGGATAGGAAAGTCCTATGACTTGCCCAGTCTTGTCCTCGATGCCGAACAAGATAATACCGCCCTTGCAGTTGGCAAAAGCGACCATTTCCTCGGCGATTTGCTTGGAAGTGGTCATCTGCTGCTTGAATTGTACGGTGCTGGTTTCTCCGCAAGATATGATTTCGAATAATTCTTCCTTGTTCATGGGATGCAAAAATACATTTTTTCCAAATCATTTTATCTACTTTTCCTAATCCATCCCAAAACGCCCTTCACCAAGTCCCGTTCCTTCCAACAAATGAAAGCGAAGAAGACCAGCAACAAGGCCGTGTTGACGACCAAGGTCAAGACGGTGTTCTCGATATGAATGCTCTTTTGCACGAAAAACAGTGCGATGGCCAAGGCGAAATACATGAACGCCGACTTCAAATCATACGGAATCGGGGCTTTCTTTTGCCCGACGAGGTAGGACAAAACCATGCACGTCGCATAACCCGCAAAACCGCCCCAAGCACAGGCCATATAGCCATATTTGGGCACGAAAATGAAGTTGATGGCCAATAGCACCGCGCAGCCGATGCCGCTGAAAACGGCGCCCCACCACGTCTTGTCGGTGAGCTTGTACCAAAACGAGAGGTTGAAATAGATGCCCATGAAGATTTCGGCCATCATCACGATGGGCACCACCCGCAGGCCGGCATGGTAGTCTTCTCCAACAAGGTATTTCAATATGGGCATATACATCACCACGGCGAGGAAAGCCAGTAAAGTGAAGATGATGAAATAGTTCATCACCTTGGCTTGCAGCAACTTGTCGTTTTTGTCGCTCTTGCCGCCAAAGACGAAAGGCTCGTAGGCATAGCGGAAGGCTTGTGTGATCATCGCCATAATCATCGCTATCTTGACGCAGGCGCCATAAATGCCAAGCTGTTCCTCACCCTCAAGTCCGGGAACGATTTTCTTGAACACGATCTTGTCGGCCACTTGGTTGAGGATGCCCGCCAAGCCCAAAAGTAGGATGGGCCAGGTGTAGTTCAGCATTTGCTTCAGCAGCGGAAAGTCGATTCCGGATTTCAGCTTCTTGATTTCAGGGATGAACCCGAAGGTGACCAGCACGGTGCAAATCAGGTTGGCGATGAAGATATAGCCCACCTGATAGCTGGCTTGGTACCATTCCATCATGGTGGGATAATGCTGTTTCAAGTAGGGGGCTAAATAGAAGATGAACAGGTTGAGCATCAAACTCATGATGATGAAGGAAAGTTTCAGCGCCATGAATTTGAGGGGACGGTTTTCATAACGCAATCTTGCGAACAGAATGGACTGGAACGCGTCGAATGCCACGATGATGGCCATGATTTCCACGAACTCGGGGTGCGTGGCATAATCCAAGGCCGAGGCGATAGGTTGCAGGAAAACGGACACCAATAGGAGGAACACCAAAGAGACAAAGCCCACGGAGAGACCAGCCGTGGAGAAAGCCTTGTTGGGATTGACGCCTTCCTTGTTGGAGAAACGGAAGAAGGTGGTTTCCATCCCGAAAGTCAGGATGACAAGAAGCAGGGCCGTATAGGCATACAGGTTGGTCACGATGCCGTATCCACCCGACTCGGCAGCCATCCTATGGGTGTGGATGGGCACGAGCAGGTAGTTCAAGAACCTGCCGATGATGCTGCTTAGGCCATAGATGGCGGTTTGTTTAGCCAAAGATCCTAATCTGTTTTCTGACATATCAATTTTTTCCTGTTATTTCAAACGCAAAAATCTCTTATATATTGGTTCGTATTCAATTTTTCGGAAGCTCGATAATAAACTCCGCCCCCTCCCCTTCTTGGCTTTCGAAGGAAATGGTGCCTCCTGCGGCCTGTACGATGTTGTAGGTGAGCGAGAGGCCCACGCCCGAGCCGCCTGTCTTGGTGGTGAAGTTGGGCAGGAAAATTTGGCTCTTGTCCTCTTCCTTGATGCCTTTTCCGTTGTCCTTCACGCTGATGACAAAAGCAGTTTCTGTGGATTTCAACCTCACTTCTATCTTGCCATCTGGTTTCGTGCCGATGGCTTGCACGGCGTTTTTCACCAAGTTGCCGACGGCACTGTTGAGGTTGGTCTTGTCGCCGTTGTAGGTATGGACTGCCGATGCGTCATAATCATAGTTGAAAGTGATGTTTTCCACATTGTCATAAAGATTCACCACATTGCCGACCAATTCCGCCAAATCCAAAGGCGCAGGATGGTTTTCGGGGAGTTTTGCATAGCGCGAGAACGACGAGGCGATGTCGGAAAGTGCGTCGATTTGCTCGATTAAGGTGTTTGTTGTGCGTTGTATTTGCTCTGGCGTAGCCTTCCCTTGCTCCATGTTGCGTTGTAATAGCTGCACACTGAGTCGCATCGGGGTGAGTGAGTTCTTGATTTCGTGAGCCACCTGCCGTGCCACTCCGCGCCAAGCCGATTCAGCCGTGGTTCGTTTCAGTTCGGCGGCGCTCTTTTCCAGTTCTGCGATGAGTTGGTTGTATTGTTTCACCAAAGCCCCTATTTCGTCGTTTCCTTCCCATTCGATGGGTTCATTCTTTTGGTCGATTTTGATGTCGCCTAACTTATTCTGTATCAATGCCAAAGGTTGGGTCAGGCGTTTGGTTAGACTTAGGATAAACACCAATGCGATACCAAGGATGACCAACATGATGTTGATGTAGGTGAGCACAAAATTCTTGATTTCGCTGTGCAGCTCTGTTGTGCTTGAGAAATAGGGCGTGTTCAGATAGGCCAAGGTGTTGCCGCTGTTGTCGGTCAGTGGGATATATGAGGATTCATACACGCCATTGCCTAACTTCTCTTGGTGGGTATAGAACAGCGCCTTGTTGCGGTGTATGTTTTGGTAAGCGTCGGCATTCATCAAGGGTGCTTGCAGGTTCAATTCGGCCAGCTCTGGGCGTGTGGTCGCCAAAAGTTGTCCGTTCAACTGGTATAGGTTGAGGTCGGTGAAGAAAGTGGTGGCGTATTGTTGCAAGATGTCGTTCCAAGTGTCGCGCGAGGCGGTTCTCATCAGCGTTGCGAAGTCGAGGTCGTTGCGCATCTCGATGGATAGCGTTCTGGTGGTCTCGAATTGTGTTGCCATGGTTTTCTGGTTGTAGAGGCTGCGCATGTAGAGCACCGATATGGGTGCCACTGCGACGAACGAAATGAACAAGGTGAAAAGCACCACGTTTTGCATTCTTTGCCGGAAGCTGCGGTCGCGCATTTTGTGGCTGTATTTTGGCCTTATTATCCAAACGATGAGCAGGAAAGGAAGTAAGAGACCCAGGAAAAAGATGGCAAATGGCGCGGTTATTTCCGACCAGCTCTTTTTTGGCGTGCTGATGACCAAGGCATTGTTTTCGCCGTGTTTGATGGCGTAATGTTTGTATTGACGGCCGTATGAAAATTCCTGGTCTTTGGTTTTCATGTTGTTGAGGAAGTTGGGGTAGACATAACGCCCGTATTTGTACACCAATTGGTTATCGCGATAGTTGGCCACTGAATATTCATAGGGCTTTGCACTGTTGTTTTCCTGCAAGAGCTGTGGGAATCCAAACCCCTCTGGAGCAATCGGACGATAAAACTCGTAATAAAGCGTTTTTTGCTGCAATGTGTCTTTTGACGCTATCCTGACGATGCCCAAGTAGTTGGGGTCGAGCGTGTAATAATCCATGAAATATAGGTCTTCCCCTACTCTATCGTGTTTGTTCTCAGTCAGTTTGTTGTTAAAGAAGGTGTCGCATTCCGTGACGTAGCCCTCGGGTTGTATGGCGATTTCTTCTTCGGGTTTGCATAGGGTGAGCGTGGCGGTGTATTGCTGCATGGTCTCGTCGAAAAGCAGTTCCTTGGAGTAGCCCAAGATGACATCGGCGAGCACGTTGCTTTCGGCAAACAGCATTTCCCTAATGGTTGTGTCGGCCTTGATTTGGGCTTGGAATTTGGCGTAGCTGCTTTCAAACGCGCGGTCGCGTTTCTCTATAAGCTTTTGCGCTTGTTTCTCCATCCGTTCGTTCTCCCGCTTATTTTCCAATTCATAATATAGGAAAGTGGCGGCAATGGCAATTAATATGATAAGCGATATGCCGATTTCTATCGGGTGTGAAGTCTTTCCGCTTGCCTTTTTCGATGTTCTTGACTGGATTCTAAGAGTGAATAGAACACCGATGATTATTAATAAGATGGGTGGAATATAACAAAGTTGGACAAGCGTTTCTCTTAGTCTCGGGTTGCCGATGATATGACACACGCTCAAACTTTTGCCTTGTGTGTTTTTCAGCTCAAATCCATTTTGGGCCTGAAAGTCGATGTCGGCTTCTATGATTGGCGAAAGGCCGGAAATATGGTTTTCAAAATATTGGTTCTCAATTTGGTAAGTGGTTGAAAAACGCTTGAATATGTAATAAGTCATCTGTCCGCTTTGGTATGACTTTACAAAATAATTGCCCGATAGTAGCGAACAGATGGTGTCATGCCCTATGGCGATGCGTCGTTTGAGCAACTTTGGATTCACTTCGTTCTGGTTCCAGAATACTAGAGTGTCGCTCATAAAGATGGTCAAGCCGGTGTTTGTTTTGGCCAGTTCTTCATGGTTCAGTCCCGATGTGATGAGATGTTGCATTTCGCTGTCCATCCTTGTCACTTCACGTTGCATCTGACGATATATGGAATTTTCGGTTTTTGAAAATAGAATGAAAGCGGTGAGCATGAGAGCCATCAGCAGCCCTATGCTTATCAGAATTAATCCTATTTTCGTTCTTCTCTTTATCGTCATTTTCAAGAATTGTTGAAATTCGTTTCTATGTCTTGATTATTAGACAATTGCAAAATTTTCGTTTAGCGTGGTTTTTTCCAGCTTTTCGATACATAATTCCATTTTTGTCAAAAACGCGAAATTCGGCCTAAAAACGGCCTTATTTTGGATTTTCTGTTTTCGGATGAAAAATGTACACCAAACTTGACCATTCTCCAGAGCGTCGGGCCTTGCAATTGGAAACCAAACCGCGAAATGCTCCTCGGATCAGTGGAAAGGCATGGTTTCTGTATTGTTCGCTCATGAATGAAATGTAATAGGCGTCCCAAACTAACTTTGTGGTCCTTTCGAGGATTAGGTTGTTGGCCTTGAATATTTTTGTGATTGTGTTTCGACTAAAATGATTCAAGTGGCGTGGCACATCGTATGCTGCCCAATGTTCTTTGTAGAATTGTCCGTCGTATGATTTATAGTTAGGCACTGCAATGACGATCCGTCCGTTTGGCTTGACAAGTCTTTGCAATTGCTCAATTTGCCATTTTAAGTCGTCGACGTGTTCCAGCACATGCCACATTGTGATGAGGTCAAACGATTTGTCAGGCAGTTGTTCCAATTGCTCGCTTCTATAGATTGGCGCTTTCATCCTCTTGTGGGCAATTTCTTTTGCATCATCTGAGGGCTCAACGCCTGTGCATTGCCAGCCCTTGTTCTCTGCTGTATGAAGGAAATCGCCTACTCCACAGCCTATATCCAATAAAGTTCCTACCTCTAAACCTTTTGTTGCTATCTTGTATTTGTGCCTTAGATTGACCTTTTTAATGGATTCGTATAGTCTTGGAATGAAGCCTTTCTTGTTTTCCTGGTGGCTATAATATTCTTCTGATTTGTAATAGTCACCAATTTTCTCCTTCGGAGGTCGCGGCATTGTGTAAAGCAGACCACAATTCAAACATTCGCAAATGTGAAAGTCTTCTTTGGTCAAGAAATCGTCTTTCAGCCAAAGGTTGATTTGTGCCTTATCGGAGCCGCACCATGGACATTTGTTGTTCATTTTTCTTTGTGTTTCATGTGAAACAATAATATTATCTTCCTAAGAATATGGCCAATACATTGATATCGGCGGGCGAAATCCCACTGATCCTTGAGGCTTGCCCCAACGTTTCAGGATGGTATCTGTTGAGTTTCTCTCTCGATTCGTATGACAAGGATTGTATCGTGTGAAAATCGAAATCCTTGGGTAGTCTTACGTTTTCCAACCTTGCCAATTTCTCTGCCAGTTCATTTTCCTTTTGGATGTAACTGTCATATTTGATTTGGATTTCGGCTTCTTCAAGGCATTCGTTGAGAAAACGATTCTTAGTCTTGTAAATCTCTAAAGTTGGTAGTGTTTCGATCAAATCTTTAAGGCTAAGTTGAGGACGTAGCAAAATGTAAGACAGCTTCAACTTTTGGTCGATGAGCGTACTTCCATTACGTTCCAATAGTCCGTTGATTTGGTCGGGATAGACATAATTGTCGCTGAAGAACGCCTTGATCTCTTCAACTTTTTGTTGCTTTTCCATGAACTTTCGATATCGGTACTCCTTGGCTAAGCCCAATTTGTACGATTTCTCGGTCAATCGTGCATCTGCGTTGTCTTGTCGCAGTAGGATACGGTGCTCTGCCCTACTCGTGAACATTCTATAGGGTTCGTCAACGCCTTTGGTGATGAGATCATCAATCAGAACGCCGATATAAGCCTCATAGCGGTTCAACACAAGCGGCTCTTTGTCTTGCACGGCCAGACTGGCGTTGATGCCCGCCATCATGCCCTGGCATGCTGCTTCCTCATATCCCGTCGTTCCATTGATTTGTCCGGCGAAATAAAGGCCGTGCGCCAACCTTGTCTCCAACGAGTGATAAAGTTGCTCAGGCGGGAAATAATCGTATTCGATAGCATATCCTGGACGGAAGATCTTTGCATTCTCAAAGCCTTCAATTTGACGTAAAGCCTCGTATTGGATGTAATCTGGTAGCGATGAACTAAAACCATTGAGGTAGTATTCCTCGGTAGTCCACCCCTCGGGTTCAACGAAAAGCTGGTGGCTGTCTTTGCCTGAAAAGCGTTCGATTTTGTCCTCAATGCTCGGGCAATATCTTGGCCCCACGCCTTGGATTCGTCCGTTGAACATCGGCGAATATTTGAAGCCTTTTCGGAGCGTTTCGTGTACTTTCAAGGAAGTATGCGCAATCCAGCAGCTCCGTTGCTTTTGGATTTTGAATGGTTCAGTGTAGGAAAAACCAACCACTTCATCGTCGCCTTTTTGCTCGATGAGTTTACTGAAATCTATTGTCCTCCCGTCGATGCGGACTGGTGTTCCCGTCTTCAGTCTTTTGACTTCAAATCCAGCCTCTTTTAGCTGTTCACTAATGCCATGAACCGCAACCTCGCCCATGCGTCCGCCTGGAAAGTTTTGTTCGCCGATATGAATCAAACCATTGAGGAAAGTGCCATTGGTGAGGATGACGGCCTTACTTTCAATCTCCCCTCCCATCATGGTTTTCACGCCCTTCACTTGGTCGCCTTTCACCATTAATCCAGTCACTGTATCTTGCCAGAAATCGAGGTTGGTGGTCTTTTCCAACATGCTACGCCATTCTGCCGAAAACATCATCTTGTCACTTTGGCAGCGTGGACTCCACATGGCCGGCCCTTTCGACTTGTTGAGCATTCGGAATTGGATCATCGTCCTGTCGCTGACGATGCCCGAATAACCTCCCATCGCATCAATTTCGCGCACGATTTGTCCCTTGGCAATGCCTCCCATGGCGGGATTGCACGACATTGAGGCCATCAAGCGCAAATCCATGGTGATGAGCAGCACCTTGCTACCCATATTGGCCGCTGCCGCCGCTGCTTCACAACCTGCGTGACCGGCTCCTACCACGATAATATCATACGGTTCAAAATACATTTTTTCTCAGTGTTTCACGGGAAACAATTGATTTAACTTTCTGATTGTCTTTTACTTAAATAATAATTTCAACGCTTCTTCCTCTTTTTCACGCATCACCTTCTCTTCTTCATCGGTAAGGTCGTCGAAACCGATGAGATGCAACACGCCATGGATGATGACACGGTGCAACTCACTCTCGCAGCTTCGCCCAAAGGTCACCGCGTTTTCCTTAATCCTATCAATACTGATGCAGAACTCGCTCGACAAAACCGTCTCACAATCGGTCAGCGGGAAAGTCACAATGTCGGTGTAGAAGTCGTGTCCCAATCGTTCTCTGTTGATTTCCAGCAGTTTCTCGTCGCTACAAAAATAGTAGTACAACTCCCCTACCCGCTTGTCGTAGCCTTGCGCCACGGCTTCAATCCAAGCCTTGTCGCGTTGTGGCTCGATGGGTGGCATTTCCACGTCCAATGTGCTGAATCTGATCATCTTAATGCGTGTTTTTCTTCAAATAATATTCGTTGATCTTGTCCCTATAATAGGGTGCGAATTCTATTGGATTGCTCCGCAAGAACTCTTGGTTTTTCTTTAGCGTCTCCTTATAAAGGATTTCGTCAATCTGTCTGTCGAAGAGCGAACCCTTGAACTCGTTCGATTTGCGTTTCTCCTCTTGCTCGCGCTTCTCCTGTGCCTTCTGTGATTCCAGCATTCGGGATTCAATCTTTTGGCTGCGCTCAATCATCTTCTTGTTGATTTTCTTGTTCACCAACTCCTCCTCCAACTTCTCCATATCCTTGATGATTTCGTTGAGGCCATCGTCGCCAATCTGTCCGTTTTCTTTCATGTCGTTGAGCATCTGCTGCATGCCTTGGCGCAGCATTTCCTGCTCGGCGGCCATACGGGCAAACTCCTCGCTCATCGAGTTGGGCGTTTGTTGCCCTTGCTCCATCTGCTGCTGCATCTGCTTCAGCTGTTCACTGAGTTGTTGCTGCATTTGTTGCATGTTTTTCATGCTCTGCTGGCCTTGTTTTCCGGGCTTCGACTGACAACTCTGCATCGGCATGCCCATTGATTCCATGCTGTTTTCCATGTTCTCCAACGACTCAGCGAGCATCAATGCTAAATTGTTCATCGACATCATGGCGGTTTGCTGGTGGCGCGTGGCTTGCGAGAGCTTCAAGTCATTGAGTTGCTTCATGGCGTTTTCAGTCTGGTTTTCAATGGTATGCAGTTCTTCAAAGATGAAGTTCTGGATCATCGGTTGGCGCTTGGCCATGCTGCGCAACGAGTCGCGGACCATGTTGAAATTGTCGGCCACTTCCTTCTGATGGATGATCTTTTCGACCAACGAGGGATCGTCGGAGCGGATACTGCCTATTTCATTCATCAAGGCTTCTTGCTCATGCGAGGCGTGCACCACGTTTTCGAGCAAAATGCGCACCAAATGGGCGTCTTCGGCCATCTGCTGCATGCCTTGCATCTGCATTTGCATCATCATGTTTTGGGCCATCTGCTGCATCTTTTGGCCTGCGTCTTGTTTCTTTTGTTGCGAGTTTTGCTGCTGCTGGCCATTCTGCTGGTTTTGCTCTTGCTGCATGGCATCTTGCAGGTCTTGGTCGATGCTTTCTTGCATCTCCTCGTCTTTTTGCATATCGAATGGATCTTGCAACTCTTGGTTTTTTTCCAGGAGCTTGTCGAGTTCATCCATCATCTTGTCGAACTCCTCCTTGGCTTCCTCGGCTGATTTCTGGTCTGTCTCCTCCCCTGCTTCTTTCTGCTGGTTTTCAGCCTCTTGCTTTTGCAACTCCTCGCCAAGTGTATCCAATTTATTGGCCAGGTCGTTGAGGTCTTTTTCCATCTTCAGCTGTTCCAAAAGCGCAAGGTTGCGGTCGAGTAGCTCCTGCATCTTTTGGTTGTTCTTCTTGATGTCCTGCATGGTTTGCTGCATCTGCTCGCGGGGCATCTCCTCAAGCAACTTGTCGATTTGCTCCATCATTTTTTGAAGCTCTTCAGGGATGACCTCTTCAAACAGTTTGTTGATTTGCTCTTGCTTCTTCAGCAAATCCTCGTTGGCGATTTCGTTTTCCTTCATAAAATCGGCCAATTTTTCCTGCTCTTGCTGTAGCTTATTCCATTCATCCTGAATCTGTTGCTGCTTCTCCATCAGCTCCTTCATCTTCTCTTTGTCCGACCAGTCCAGGTCTTTCTTTTGGATGAGGTCTTGCAGCATCTTCTCGATTTCGTCTTGCAGTTTGTTGGCTTCTTGCGACTTCTCCGATAGGCGCTCCATGATGTCTTCCGACTGCTGGTTGGCGACGCTGTCCAAAGCGGTCTCAGAGGGCTTGTAGTAAGTGAAAGTCTCAGAGCGTTTCGACTTGGGACCGTGGAAACCGTCGTTGTCCCAAACCTCGAAATAGACCTCCATGTTCTGCCCAGGCATGATGCCGAGGCTGTCCATGTTGAACTGGTAGAAGAACGAGGAGCGCGTCTGTTTGAGGTCCAAAGGCACGGTTTTGACAATGTTTTTCTCGATGGGTTCCTTGACTTTGCAGTTGAAGGTCAAGCGGCTGAAGCCATAATCGTCGGTGACGAGACCTGAGAAGTAGACATCGGTTGAAAGCTGTTCGTCGAACGACTCGACGCGGATGTCAGGGTAGGCATCGGGCAGCACGTCGACGGAGAAGGGTAAGGGCTCGATGGTTCGGTTCCAACTGTTTTCGACCTGCACTTCAAACTTGGTGGATTGCGCGGCAACAAATTGGTATTCAAATATATCGTCTTTCGCTGTCAAACTCGAGTTGAGCGAATCGCGGCTGACGTTCATTTGCTCTGTGTCGCGCGTCGTGAAACTGAAAGTGAGTTGGGTGCCTTGCGGGACTATGAGCCTCGTTTTGGCTTCCAAAGTCTCGTCGGTGCGGTGGATATAGGCTGGATAGCGCAACTCGCAGCGGTAGGAGAGTAGGGTAGGGTTGGGGTGTACCGTGATGTGGAGTGGACGGCTGATATATTCGCCACCAATCACGTTAAATGTCAAGTCGTTGAAGAGGTTCTTGAAGGTATAAGTGAAGTCGTTGGCCGAGCCTTTGGTCATCAGTTGCTGGCCGAGTTCGCTTTTCACATAGAAGGCGTCGGGGATGCGGTCGCCGGTGACGCGGATGTTGAATTTCACCTCCTTGCCTTGGGTGGTCTCGATGTTGTCTTGCAAAATCTCGACTTGGTAGGGGAGGGGCTTCTCAAATTGCTGCTCGTAGTTGACGATGCGTTGGGTGGGCTGCACTGCAAACGAGGGCAAAAACACCATCAGTAGTATTAATAAGAGGAGCAAACCGAAAAAGATGCCCAAATACTTCAAGTTGCCGCGCAAGTCGACGGCGTCGCTGAAGCGGATAGGGGAGAGGCGCGCACTGCGTTGCTCGATGGTGGCGGCCAGCAAAGCGTTGTCGCCTTCGGCTGCCATCTGGTTGCTCAACTGAATGGTATTCAGAAGTTTGTCCTTGATTTCGGGGAAGAACTTGCCAATCATCACCGAGGCTTGTTCCACCGACATCTTTTTCCGGAAACGGATCAGATTGACTAATGGAATGAGGAAGTGATAGACCAAGACGAAGGCGCTACCTGCCAGTAAAAACAGGAAAAGCACGAAGCGGCCTTTGGGCGGGAACCAGGAGAAATATTCCAACCCGTTGATGAGCAGGTAGAAAACAATCCACAGCACGGCGCCCACCAACACGCCTTGTATCAATCGGTTAAGGTAATACTTCCGCGTGAAGCCCTCAATTTTCTCTATCAATTTGTTTGGTGCAGACATATCCAAAATAGAATGAGCTGCAAAGATACACAAAAAAAATGA
>DGXB01000018.1 GCA_002396205.1 Bacteroidales bacterium UBA4243 | reverse complement strand
GAACTCGCGGTAACGGCCTTTCTGCGGACGGTCGGCGCGCCAAACGGGTTGGATTTGGTAGCGCTTGAACGGGAAGGCGATTTGGTCGCGATACATCGTGACGAAACGGGCGAAAGGCACGGTCAGGTCGTAACGCAAGCCTTTCTCGCTGATTTTGCTGGCCAACTTGAGCGATTCAAGCGGCTCACCGTTTTGCTCCACACCACTCATGAAGTCGCCCGAATTGAGTACGCGGAAGAGGAGTTTGTCGCCTTCGTCGCCGTATTTGCCCAAAAGGGTGCTCAGGTTTTCCATTGAAGGGGTCTCAATCGGTTGGAAACCAAAACGTTTGAACACGGTCTTAATCGTGTCGAAGATATAGTTGCGGCGCACCATGACTTCTGGAAGGAAGTCGCGTGTGCCTTTGGGAATGCTGGGTTTTTGTGCCATTTTGGAAAATTTTTGCAAAAATAGTGAAAAATCCGTTGCCGTGCATAGATTCCGTTCAACTCAATCTCCTATGTCATTCCTTGCAGGGATATGTGCGATCGGAATCTATAGGAGATTTGCACGGGAATGACATGCACGGCAACCTACTTATTTCAGTTCAAACGTCTCGCCTTGTTCTGGGATGACGATGTTGTCCCAGCCTTCCTTGCGCAACTGGCGACGATAGTATTCTTGCGCTTCAAGGTCGCCGTGCACGATGAAGGTCTTCTTCACCTTCTTTGGGTCTTGGCAGCTGAGGTAGTGGATGAGTTCCTTGTAGTCGCCGTGGCCGCTGAAAGCGTCGATTTCGAAGATCTCGGCGTTGACGGTGTGCTCCATGCCAAAAATCGACACCTTGTCGGGGGTCGGCTTCTCCAACAGCTTGGCGCCCAAAGTGGTAGGTGCACAATAGCCGATGGCCAAGATGCTGTTGTTGGGGTTCTCGATGCTGTTGGCGATGTGGTGCTTGACGCGCCCGGCCTCCATCATGCCCGATGCGGAAATGATGATGCAAGGCTCCTTGCGGGCGTTTAGGGCTTTCGATTGGTTGATGTCGCGCACGAAGGTCAAGCCGTTGAAGCCAAACGGGTCGGGGTCGTATTCGATGACGTCTTTCACCTCGTCGTTGAAGGCATCCAAGTGCATACGAAACACCTCGGTGGCGTTGACGGCCAAGGGACTGTCGACGAATACCGGAATCTTCTCGGGCAGTTTGCCCTCGTTATAGAAGTTATTCAGCAGATACACAATCTCTTGTGTGCGGCTGACCGCAAACGAAGGGATGATGAGTTTGCCGCGTTTCTCGACGCAGGTGTGGTAGATGATTTCCAAAAGCTGTTGTTCGGCGTTTTCGCGGTCGCTGTGGAGGCGGTTGCCGTAGGTTGCCTCGGTGATGATGTAGTCGCAGTGCGGGAACGGTTCGGGCGAGCGCAGCAGGTAGTTGTATTCGCGCCCGATGTCGCCCGTGTAGCCAATGCGGGTCATCTTGCCGCCCTCGTCGATTTCGATGATCGCGCAGCCGCTGCCGAGCAGGTGCCCCGTGTTGTTGAACTTCACCTTTATATTATTGTCGAGGTAGAGGTAGCGGTTGTAGGCCACGGTGACGAACAGTTCCATGCAGGCTCGTGCGTCTTTCTCGGTGTAGATGGGTTGCAATGCCGGCAAACCTTCCTTGCGGCGTTTCTTGTTGAACCACACCATATCGTTCTCCTGGATGAAGCCGCTGTCAGGCAACATGATGCTGCACAGGTCTTTTGTGCCGTCCGTGCAGACGACTTGCCCACGGAAGCCGAGCTTATAGAAATAAGGTATCAGGCCGCAGTGGTCGATATGGGCATGGGTGAGGATGATATAGTCGATTTCCTTCGGGTCGACCATGATGTTGCGGTTGGCGGCATCGGTTTCGAGGCCCTTGCCTTGGAACATTCCGCAGTCGAGCAAGATTTTCTTGCCGTGGTCGGTGGTGATAAGGTGCTTGCTGCCCGTCACTTCTTGGGCCGCACCGATGAATTTGATTTTCATAGTTCGTTCAAAAATTTGGCTTCAAAGATAGAGAAAAAAAGTGAGGTGGCAATGTTTTGTCACCTCACTTTGCTTTTATTTCACTATTGGCGCTTTATTCCACCAACTCGTATTGCGTCTTTAATGCCTCTATTTCGGTTAAATAAGGGCTGCCATCCGCCTCAAATTCACCATAGTAGATGTCGTAAGGGTCAATGTCGAATTGTGTTCCCCAATGGATTTCATAGTCGTCTATCTCAAACTGCTGAAACAATGTTTTATCGATGTATTTGTGGATGGAAGGGTGTAGGCTTTTGGAGATAAAACGATAGAAATCGGCTAAGCGCTTTTGGCCATCCTCAAAGGTAATCAACAATTTGTAATCACCTGCATATTCAGCATTTACAATCTTATACATAACTATTACACTTTTTTGTTGATGGTTTCGCAGGTAACATCTGCCTTCAAAACAAAAAACTGGTACCATTTTTCAGAGATGCGGAGAGCATATTCTTTTACAAATTTCTCAGCCATGTCCATTTTGGCCGGAGGCAAATGCTCCTTGCCTCTTTTTTTCCGGCGTTTTAATTCCAGCAGTTTGCCGTCGGCGAATATGATGTCAAAGATGGTTTCGTATTCACCGCTGATGGCATGAACATGCAGAGGCTCGTGGTCATTTGAGTAGAACTTGAATATGATTCCAAAATATGAATAGATGTTTGGCATTGCGGCTATTTTTTTCACTGTGCAAAGATAGAATTTATTTCGGAATTGCACAAGGCGTAAAAAAATCCCGCCATCGCTGACGGGATTTCACTGTTAGATTTTTGATCGGCTTATTCCACCACGATCTGCCTAACGGTTTCGCCATTGGCGGTGACGATGTGCATCACATAGATGCCTTTGGCCATGCCTGAGAGGTCGATGCGCATATGGTCGCCTTCCACCTTTGCGTTGTAGACGGTCTGGCCGAAGGCGTTCACGATGCGGACACCTTGCAGACCTTCGCCCTCAAGCGTCACTTCGCCTTGGGTGGGGTTGGGGTAGAGGCTGACGTCGGCCTGCTGTTCGCCAATGCCTTCGGTGTACATGAAGTGGGCCACTAAGTCGCGGTCGCTGGTGATGACGAAGGTGTAGGTCATTTCTTCCGAGACCACCTCGCCGTTTTCAGTCCAGTTTTGGAAGGCCCAGTCTTCGTTGCGGTCGATGATCAATGTGACCTCTTCGCCGTAGCTGTAGATGCCTCCACCGATGATTGTCCCCGCTTCCTCTGGGTCGATGGTAACCTTGACATCGAAGGTTTGCGTCTCGAAGTTAGCCGTCAGTGTGTGGTCGCCGCCAACGCCAAAAGTATAGGAAGGATCGACCGAGACCACCAAGCCGTTTTCGGTCCAGTTAACAAAGGCAAATCCCTCATTGGGTGTGGCGTTCACGGTGACTATCTCACCAAATTCGTATGTGCCGCCACCAGTCAAGATGCCGCCTTCAGCCGGGTTGGCTATGGTTGAAACGGTGAAGGTCTCCACCACGAAATGCGCTATGTATGTCGCCGATTCGGTAACTGTGAAGGTATAAGTGTTGTTTGTGCTGACTATTACACCGTTTTTGGTCCAGTTGACAAAAATGAAGGGAGGAGTGCAAGGCGTGGCTGTCAAGGTGCAGCTTTGGCCGTAGGTATAGGTGCCTCCGCCTTCAACACCACCTGCATGGTCTCCAGGCTCCGCGATTGCCGTAATGGTGAATTGTTGTTGCGTGAAGTTGGCCACCAATGTGCGGTTGCCCGTCACGGTGAAACTGTATTGGGCTTGGGTGGAGACCACCGTGCCGTTTTCAGTCCAATTGGTGAAGGTGTAGCCCGTGTTGGCTGTGGCTCTCACGGTGCATTGTTGTCCTTGCTGATAAGTGCCGCCGCCAGAAACGGTGCCGCCGTTGGTCGGGTTGGCAGACACGCTGATGGTATAGTTTTGTGGCTGGGCTTGGAAGTTGGCTGTCAAATAGTGGTTGCCCGTCACGTTGAAAGTATAAACGGCGTTGGTCGAAACCACGTTGCCGTTTTCCATCCAATTGACGAAGGTGTATCCAGCATTGGGAGTGGCTGTTACGGTGCACGACTGTCCTAACTGATAGGCGCCGTCTCCAGAGACTGTTCCTCCATCGGTCGGGTTGGCCATTAGGCTCACATTATAATATTGTGAACCTCCACCAGTAATATTGATGGTAGCGATGTAAGTGATCTTGTTGTAGCCAAACACGGTCAGCGTGGCTGTTCCCGTCGTGCCAGGCGCGGTGAAGGTGATGTTGGCCACACCATTATTAATAGTGGCCGACCCCATGATTTCGTTGTTGCGCGTCAAAGTGGCCAAAGCACCGTTGCCGTTGGTGGCGTTGACCATGAATGAGGTTGCACTGGTGCTCATCGAGGAGGCGTGGGTGACGTTCATGTTTTCGGGAACGGCATTGCGGACGGTCAAAGTCGGGTCGCCGTAAAGGATCCATGAGAGGTAGGTGCCCTTGGCAGCGTTGGCGTTTTGGCCGTATTGGTCCAAAATCTTCATGTTGCCGTCAAACGAGATGCCGCCCAATGTGCGCTTGATGTTGTCGGCGTGTTGTTCGGTCAACACGTCCACCATCTCGTCCTGGCCGTATTGCGGCTCTTGCCAAGGTTGCGAGATGTAGGAGAACATGCCGCCGATGGCACCCGTGGGTTGCGTCGGGTCGGGATTGTTGACATTGCCGTTAGTGGCACGGAGCCAAGTCTCGCCAAAGCAGGGCTGGCTGTAGTCATATTTTCCGTTGAGGCAGGCCACCGACCAGATGATGGGCAGCTTGTTGACATTGGTCAGTGCGTTGACGTTCGAGTTGCTGTAGCTATTCAACGCCCAGCTGATCTCCGAGCCGTGGTTGCAGTAGTTGATGATGCTCACACCGTCGTTGATGTGTTGGCTCAAGACGGTTGCCGACGAGGAATAACCCGAAACGCCAGGATAGTCTTGGTAAGCAGTGGTGTAGTTATAGTTCAAAAGGTCGGTGCGGATGTTGTCGATGTGTTGCCAGTCATATTCTCCAAAATGGCCAGGACCGTCGTTGTTGCCAAGGCCGTCGCCAAAGGTCAGCCAAGTGTCGGAGGCGTTGATGTCTCTTTCGTAATGGATTACCTTGTTGACTTGCGTGGTCACATGAGCCTCGGTTTCAGCAGAGAAACGGCCAACGATGATGTCGTTATAGAGGTCATTACCAACCACTTGGCCGTACATATTGTCGCTCTTGCCGCTATAGCCGTTCCAACCACTGCCTGCGGTGAAGTTGATGCCGGGGATTTGTCCGACATCGCCCACCAAAAGCACATGGGTGAGGTTGGGGTTGGCGCTGTACTGGTTCTGGATATAGGTCTGGATGGCCGACGTGGTCGTGCCCGAAGTGGAGGTGCCGACCATCGTAGTGGGACGGCCAATCTGTTTCTTCCAGTTGACGAAAGGCTGCATGGCGCTCATGAAAGCATCGTGGCAGATGATGAGCAGGTCGCCAGTCTCAACCATGGGCGTGTATTTGCTCAGGCCTTCGCTGAAGTTGATGAAGTGGTTCTCGTACATCGCCTGGATCTCAGGGTCAAGTCTCACCTCGTTCGAGCGGCGGTCGAGGACGTTCTCGTTCGACATACCGTCGGCGTACATTTCAACGGTCATATTGTAATACACGCGCAATGTGTGCGTTACGGGGTTGTAGGCAAAGGGATGGACGACCATGTTCTGCCCACGGAAGTCGCGCAGGATATAAGGCTCGTAAAGGCCCACGTTCTGAGCGGGGAAGAAGGAATCCGTCGCGTATGCCTCGCCATAAGTGTAAGGCACGTCGGCAGGGTTGATGGTGCGCGGGAAGTCGCCTTTCGATGGCGCGACTTCCATCTGGTAATCGGTGTATTGCGCATCGACGACACGGATGCCGTAGTGTTGACGGTCGCCGACGATGGCCGCTACTGCAATCACGGGCAGGTTAGGCTCGCCGGCTTGGGCGGTGGTCACCGTCTTGGGGACGGAGATGAGGTTGGCTTCGCCACGAGGTGTGGTCACCTCGAAGGTGTAGAAGCCCGGGACTTGCATGTTGACGGTGATTTGGTTCTCGGAAGAGGCAACCAAAGTCGTCTGAATGGTGCTCGGAGTGTCGCTCTTGATGGCGACCCACTGCTGGCCGAAGGTCACGACCGACAGCATGACGAGCAGGGCGGTTAGGATATGTTTTCTCATAATGAAATGATATTGATTTTCAAAGGGGCAAAAATAGTGATTTTTCTGAAAGCTATGGATAAAATTGACAAATCTTCTCACAAAACTTGCAAAACCATTGCTTGTTTGTGGGAAGCACGCCAACCGGCTGCTTCCCTGCGGCGACACGGTTGTGGAGCCGCTGCAAAAAACTGTGAGGTTTTGTGGGTTTTGTGATAAAAAAGGCTAATGATGTTTTTTGGTAAACGCCACCGAGTCGCCCCAAGCGTTGTACAAAACCTTGTGCCCGATGGCGGCAAGGCGCACGTCGAGGCAGGTTTGGCACTGGTCGGGCTTGTCGCTCACGCAGGCCTTATCGGGGTAGATGAGGTAGTTTTCGCGGAACTCGTTGGGCGTGAGGTTGGGCATGATCACGTTGGCTCCCGCCGCGATGGCCTTCTCGCGCCCTTGTGGGTCGACGGTTTGGTTGGCCGTGGCCGCCACCATGTTGATTTCGGGCATCATCAGGCGCAGCGTGGCAATCATCTTCAGGGTCAGCTCCATGCGTTTTTCGGCGGACGGGATTTGGTCGCGGTACTGCCAAAGCGGTGTGTCGGGGTGGGGGATGAACGGCCCCATGCCGACCATAGCCACGTCTTTCTTTTTGAAAAACAGCAGGTCGTCGGCGAGGTCGTCCAAAGTCTGGAAGGGGAGGCCCACCATCACGCCGGTGCCGGTTTGGTAGCCGACTTTCAGCAGACTGTCGATGCAGTTCAAGCGCGTCTTGAAGTCGTGTTTCGCGTCGCGCGGGTGAATCTTATAATAAAGGTCTTCGTTTGAGGCCTCGATGCGGAGCAGGTAACGGTGCGCACCCGCCTCAAACCAACGGCGGTAGGTCTCCTCGGTCTGCTCGCCCAAGGAGAGCGTGATGCCGAGGCTGCCGTTGTCGATCTTCTTGATTTCCTTGACCAAATGGGTGATTTTGTCGACAAAAGCGGCATCGCTGCGCTCGCCGCTTTGCAGCGCCACCGAGCCGTAGCCCAACTCGTGCGCCAACTTCGCACATTCGATGACCTCCTCATCGCTGAGTGTGTAGCGCTCGAAGTTCGGGTTCTTGCTGCGCACGCCGCAATAAAGGCAGTATTTGGTGCATACATTACTATATTCAATTAGCCCGCGCAGGTGGACGAAGTTGTCCAAATGTGCCAACTTCACCTGCAAAGCCTTGTCGAACAACAGTTTCTTGTCGTCGCCTTCGGCAGCCAGGAGAAGTTTGATTTCCTCATGCGTCAAGGTTCCTGAGCTTGTCGAAGGACCGATTCTATTTAGGATTTCATTGATGGACATATCGTGTTTTGAAAATTTGCTGCAAATGTAGGAATTTCCGAAAAATGCTTATATTTGCAAGCGAAAAAGAACACAAAATGTCTGCCCAACAGATTGAAATAGAAGAATTGATTAGGCAACTTGGGAAGAAGATTCTGCCCAAGAACGCCAAGTTGTTGCTTTTCGGTTCGCAAGCGAGAGACGATGCACGTCCCGATTCGGATTGGGATTTGTTGCTCCTTATAGATGACGCAAAGGTTACCAATAAGGATTTCGATGAGTGGGTTTTCCCGTTCATTTCTTTGGGTTGGTCTTTGGGTGTGGATATTAATCCTGTGGCTTATACATTTGATGAATGGCAGCAGCGGAGCATCACTCCGTTTTATAAGAATATTATGAGAGAAGGGATTGAACTATGCTGACAAGCGAGGAAAGAAATGCATTGGTGAAATACCGCATTGAAAAGGCATACGGTACATTGGTAGAGGCTCACGATTGTGCCAGTATGGGCCATTGGACTTTGGCTGCCAATCGTTTGTATTATGCGACACATTATGCTTCTTCAGCATTGTTGATTCAAAACGAAATTGTTGCAAAGACTCATGAAGGTGTCATTGGAATGATAGGCCAGAATTTTGTCCTTACGGGCATTATTTCAAAAGATGAGGCCAAACTGTTAGCTCGACTTCAGAACATGCGTAAAACAGGTGACTACGATGATTTCATTGAATGGCATCAAGAAGATGTTGAGCCTATGTTTGAAAAAGTCGAAGCATATATCAATAGGGTAAAATCATTAGTTGAACAAAAATAACCGAACGGAAGAAAAAGACAAACAAATACAAACATATTAGCAGATAGCACTTGTTGCTGTCCTTGAACACCAAATTTTCCACTAGTCCCCGTTTTGACGGGGTAAAACTCTTCAAGGATAAGTTACAAATGCCGTACATGGTACGGCGTGGAATAACTTGTTAGAAGAGTTGGGCGTGGAAACCCTGGTGTTCAAGCAAGGAATAAATTCCACGCTTTTTTTTGTTGTCTGAGAAATTATAACCCTCAAAAGAATAAAAATATGAAAGCATTAAAATGTGAAATGTGCGGAAGCAACGACGTTGTGAAGCAAGACGGATTGTATGTCTGTCAAAACTGTGGGACCAAGTACACGGTTGAAGAAGCTAGAAAGATGATGATAGAAGGAACGGTTGATGTTCAAGGAACGGTGAAAATCGATTCGTCATTGGAATTGCAGAACTTGTATAAACTTGCACGAGCTTCCTCGATAGAAAACAACAACGAAAATGCTGCTAAATACTATGAACAAATATTGGTGAAAGACCCTAATAGCTGGGAAGCAAATTATTACGCTGTTTATTATAGGTCCATGAGTTGTAAGTTGGGAGAAATAAGAAAGGCTGCGAATAATGTCGCAAATTGTTTGCCTCGTGTGATAAAGCTGGTGAAAACTCATGTTTCGGATGTTACTGAACGAAAAAGAATTGTTCAGGAAATTTGCTTGAAAAACAGTATGATTTCAACGATGCTATTTGGAGCGGCAACTAATCATTATATGGATATTGATGAATCCATCAAATATAAGTTTGCTGAAGAGTATATTCAAAATATAATTGATATACAACAGATTATGTATTTTTACGGGGTTGTTTTGGAGAATGAGTTTAAAGAAGATTTCATGTCGGTAGCTGTAGAAAGTTGGAAATTTGGAATTAATATTCATACAAAGCTGTTTAAACACCTTAATTCGCAAGCACAAGACGAACAGTTGAAAATAGTAGGAGATTATGTGGCTAAGGTTCAGGAATATGAACCAACATATGAAATGCCTGAAATTGACTATGGTAAAAGCGATTCGGGTTGTTACGTCGCCACCGCAGTTTACGGTTCCTACAACTGCCCAGAAGTTTGGACGCTTCGTCGTTTCCGCGACAACACCTTGGATGAAACATGGTACGGCCGTGCATTCATCAAAACCTATTATGCCATCAGTCCAACCTTTGTGAAATGGTTTGGAGAAACTTCATGGTTTAAAAGGCTTTGGCGCAGGCCATTAGATAAATTGGTGGCTTCGCTTAGAAGTAAAGGCGTGGAAGATTCGCCTTATCAAGACAAGTATTAGCCCGCGCGTGGCTTTGTAGGGCTGTCACACAGTGGCAGCCGCAGCGATAAAACAATGCTGCGGCTGCCGTGGTACGACAGCCCTACCATCCTCGGCCTTAGGGTCGGGGATTTTTGTTTCAGGGTGTCTTGAGTTTTTTCTTTTTTCCGTACAAATTTACGATTGAATCGAAAATTTGTACGCATTGAAATGCTCGCCCAAAAACGCCTATATTTTACCACGAACACCCAAAAATACGCCTTCGTGGTAAAAAATACAGCATAATTTACCACGAACACCAAAAAATATGCCTTCGTGGTAAATTATAGCATGTTTGGTTCCTGCTATTCGGAGGCTGCCCTGGTAGGACAGCCCTACATGCTTCCTTTCTTTGGAACATTTGCAATTCAAAGAAATTCCGTATCTTTGCCGCCAAATTGAAAACGACAAATTTATTTTTATGACTAAAGCATTGAAAATCGTGGTGCTTGCCAAGCAAGTGCCTGATACGAGAAATGTGGGCAAGGACGCCATGACACCGGAAGGCACCGTCAACCGCGCCGCGCTGCCCGCAATCTTCAATCCTGAAGACCTGAATGCGCTCGAACAGGCCCTGCGCCTCAAGGAGCAAAACCCAGGCAGCACCGTCGGCGTGCTCACGATGGGCCCGCCCCGCGCCGGCGAGATCATCCGCCAAGGCCTCTTCCGTGGCGCCGACACGGGCTGGCTGCTCACCGACTGCCTCTTCGCCGGTGCCGACACGCTGGCCACGAGCTACGCCCTGGCCACAGCCATCAAGAAGATCGGCGACGTCGACCTCGTCATCGGCGGCCGCCAGGCCATCGACGG
>DGXB01000099.1 GCA_002396205.1 Bacteroidales bacterium UBA4243 | reverse complement strand
GCTCATCAGTTTCCTCAATGCCCTGTTTCACGGCGACGAGGTCATCACCGACATCACCTACCTGCCCAACGAGCAACTGGGAGTCTATGGTAGCCGCCGCGCCATCTTCGACGTGTATTGCGAGACCGAGAAGGGCGAGAAAATCATTGTGGAGATGCAGAAGACTGAGCAGGCCTATTTCAAGGACCGCAGCGTGTTCTATGCTTCCTTCCCCATCCAGCAGCAAGGGCAACGCGGCGCGGATTGGAACTTCGAGCTGAAAAGCGTCTACACCGTCGGCATCCTCAATTTCGTGTTTCCCGAAGACGAGTATGCGCCGAGTTGCTTCCACCATGAGGTGAAGCTGATGGACAAGGACGACAAGCATGTCTTTTACGACAAGCTCACCTTCATCTATTTGGAGATGCCCAAGTTCAACAAGAAAGAGGACGAGTTGCAGGACATGTTCGACAAATGGCTGTTCGTGCTGAAAAACCTTTCCCGCCTTTTTGAGCGACCGGTGGCATTGCAGGAGCGTGTCTTCAAGAAGCTTTTCGAACAAGCCGAGATTGCGAGATTCACCCCGCAGGAAGTCATGGAATACGAAGACAGCGTGAAAATCTACCGCGACCTGAAGAACTCGATGGACACTTCATTTAATAAGGGTATAGCAAAAGCCAAAGAAGAGACTGCTCGAAAAATGAAATCAAAAGGGTATCCTTCCGTTGACATCGCTGAGATTACCGGACTGACGGTTGAAGAAATTGAAAGATTGTAGTTCTTTTTTTCAGTCCAATGACCCTCCTCGACTGGCTCCCGATAACGAAAAAAAAGCTTTTTTTCAAAAAATATCGCAAAATCAACTTTTATGTTTATTTTTGCGGCGTGATATTATACTGCCATGGAACGAAACCTGTTTTTGGAACTTCTTGAAGACGGCAATAAAGTAAGTCTGTATTCTCCTCATTTTGAGGACGAAGAATACTCTGAATTTGAAAAATTCCTGCTTGCTTATAAGGACAACTACCCTGACGACGTGCGCCAATTGGTGTATCGCCTTGACATTATCAAACGCGATGGTGCCGAGGACCGACATTTCCGCTATGAGGGAACGCGTAGGGACAGGGTAATGGCTTTGCCTTCCCACCTTGAAACGACCTCGCTTCGCCTGTATCTGCTCAATATCGCTGCCAAAGTATTGATTCTTGGCAACGGCGGATTAAAGACAACAGCCACTTACGAAGAGGATTCTCATTTGCACAAATGTGTTCAAACGCTTCAAAAAATTGATATACAGCTGAAACAATTTGAAAAACAAAAAGTTATTACAGTGACTGGAACCAAGTTGTTGGGCACACTGACTTTTTCAATCGACGACGAACCATAAAAACCTTGAAAGATGAAAACGAACCGAATAATGGACGAAATCCGCGAAACGATTTCACCTGAGATGAAGATGCAGATGGAACTGTCGGTGGCCATTGCCAACCGCATATACGAAATCCTTGAGGAAAAAGGTATGTCACAAAAAGACTTCGCTCGTTTAATGGGAAAGACCGAAACAGAAATCAGTCGTTGGCTTTCGGGAACCCACAACATGACCTTGGCTACCCTTTGCAAGATTTCCATTGCTTTAGGCGAAAACCTGTTGGAAGTCCCCATAAACCATAAAGAACTTGTTGTGGCCTAACGATTAAAGCACCATGACCCTCCTCGACTGGCTCCCGATAACGAAAAAAGAGACCGACCTGCGCGGTTGGGACGAGGTGGACATCGTCTTCGTCACTGGCGATGCCTATGTCGACCACCCTGCTTTCGGCGCGGCAGTCATAGGCCGTGTGCTCGAACATGCAGGCTTCCGCGTGGCGCTCATCCCGCAACCCAACTGGCGCGACGACTTGCGCGATTTCAAGAAGTTCGGCAAACCAAGGCTGTTTTTCGGCGTGTCGGCGGGCTGCATGGACTCGATGGTGAACCATTACACCGCCAACAAACGCCTGCGCAGCAACGATGCCTACACCCCTGGTGGCGAGGCAGGCTTCCGTCCCGACCGTGCCACCATCGTCTACAGCAACATCCTCCGGCAACTCTATCCCGACACACCTATTATTATAGGCGGCATCGAAGCCTCGCTGAGAAGGGTGACGCACTACGACTATTGGGACGACTGCCTGAAACCCAGCATCTTGGTGGATTCCAAGGCGGACTTGGGCGTTTACGGCATGGGCGAACTGACAATGGTGGAAATTGCCCAAGCCATACAAAGCGGCAAGAAAGTCAACGAACTGACCGACATCAAGCAGACCTTTTTCTTGCAAGACAAAAAAGAAAAACTGCCCGATCTTGAGGGTCAAACCATTGAGCTTGTCTCGCACGAAGTCTGCCTCAAAGACAAAAAGAAATACGCTTCCAACTTCCGCCACATCGAGGAGGAATCCAACAAGAAACATGCGGCAAGGCTCATTCAAGAGATTGGAAACCAACGACTTGTCATCAATCCGCCTTTGCCGACTTTCACCACGGAACAGATTGACGCTTCTTTTGATTTGCCTTACACAAGGCTGCCCCATCCGAAATATGCCAAGCGCGGCGTGATTCCCGCCTATGAGATGATCCGCCACTCGGTGAACCTGCATCGCGGTTGCTTTGGTGGCTGCGCCTTCTGCACCATTTCGGCACACCAGGGCAAGTTCGTGGCCTCACGCAGCAAGGAGTCTATCATGCGCGAGGTGGAGAAAGTCGTTGAAATGGAAGACTTTAAAGGCTATATCAGCGACCTTGGAGGTCCGTCGGCCAACATGTACCGCATGAAAGGCAAGGACGAACGCCTCTGCGAGAAATGCGCCCGACCCACCTGCCTGCAACCAAACGTTTGCAAGAACCTCAACACCGACCATCACCCGCTCATCGAGATATACAAAGAGGTGGACGCACACCCGAAGGTCAAGAAAGCCACTATTGGCTCGGGCATCCGCTACGATCTGTTTTTGCACGACTGCACGCCTGAGGAAAACCGAGCGATGGGCTACGATGAGTATTTCCGCCAGTTGGTGACGCGCCACGTCAGCGGGCGGCTGAAAGTGGCCCCCGAACACACCAGCGACGCCGTGTTGAAACTCATGCGCAAGCCCAAGTTCGACATGTTCGTCAAACTGAAGAAGAAATTCGACCAAATCAACGAAAAGGAGCATCTCAACCAGCAACTGATTCCCTATTTCATCTCCAGCCATCCCGACTGTTATTTGGAAGACATGGCCGATTTGGCTGTGAAAACCAAGGAATTAGGCTATCATTTGGAGCAAGTGCAAGACTTCACTCCCACCCCCATGACCCTGGCCACCGAAATCTATTATTCCGGCTACGACCCTTACACTTTGGAACCCGTTTTTTGCGCCAAGACCAAAGAAGAAAAACTCGCCCAACAACGGTTCTTCTTCTGGTACAAGGCCGAAAACCGCGAATGGGTGAAGAGTGCTTTGCGGCGCATCGGTAAAGCAGAATGGGTGAAAAAGCTATACAAATGATTATTTTCACTATTTTTGCCGCAAATTTCTAATACATAAAAAATGAAGAAAACCCTCATCGGAGCCATCGTGCTCATCGCCGCCCTCGCCATGACAGGCTGCGGCAACAACAACGAAAAGAAAGAAAAGAAAGAGAAAAAGGTGAAAGAGAAGACCGAAAAGGTTGAAGCACAGGCCGAAAAGCCCCAACTTCCCAACCGTTTGCTCATCATCGTTGACCCGCAAGTCGACTTCACCACGGGTAGCTTGGCCACCAAAAACGGCCCTGCTGCCATGGATTATTTAGCCAAAGCCCTGAAAGAAGGCGCTTGGAAGAACTACGGCTGGATCATCGTCACCCAAGACGAGCACCCGGCCAACCACTGCTCGTTTGTCGAGCAAGGGGGTGACTTCCCGCCCCACTGTGTGTTAGGCACCGACGGCCAAAAGGTCTACCCCGCCCTGCAAACGGTGTTGAGCGACATTTTGCGCGACATCCCCAACATCCATTACATGCAGAAGGGAAACCTGCCTGAGAAAGAGGAGTTTAGCATCTTCCAAAACGCACAATGCGGCGAAAAGCTCCGTGCCGTCATCGCCGACCAGAAGTTTGAAGGCATCGACATCTGCGGCATCGCCACGGACTACTGTGTCTACGAGACCACCAAGGACCTGATGGCTTTCTATCCTGCCAACCAAATCCGCATCGTCACCAACTGCCTCGCCGCCGTCGACGAAAGCGATACCAAGCTCGCCGACCTGATGAAGGAAAACGGCATCAAGGGGATTGAGTTTTAATCAGTTAGGAGTTAGAAGTTATTAGTTATAGATTGATGACGAAATTCAAGTCATTCCTACAACGCAAGGGCGTCGACATGACCTGGAAGGCCTACTTTGTCGACGCTCTTGGCGCTATGGCGTTGGGCTTGTTCGCCTCGCTGCTCATCGGCACCATCTTCCAGACCTTAGGCGACAAGACAGGCATTGAGGCTTTCGCGACCATTGCCAAATACGCCAAGGCCGCCACTGGAGCCGCCATTGCCGTGGCCATCGCCTACAAACTTGGATGCGAAGGTTTGGTTCTGTTTAGCGCCATCGCCGTGGGCATCGCCGGCAACGAACTTGGCGGCCCGATGGGTGCCTACGCAGCCGTCATCGTGGCCATTGAGTTGGGCAAAATGGTCTATAAAGAGACCCAAGTCGACATTTTGGTGACACCTGCAGTAGTTATCATCAGCGGCGTGCTCGTGGCTTATGCAGTTGGCGCACCTATTAATAAGGTAATGACCGCCCTCGGAACCTTCATCGAAAACGCCACACAGATGCAACCTTTCCTCATGGGCATCGTCGTCTCGGTCGTCATCGGCATGGTGCTCACCCTGCCCATCAGTTCGGCGGCAATTTGCTTGGCCATTGGTTTGGGTGGCATCGCTGGAGGAGCAGCAACGGCTGGATGTTGTGCCCAGATGATTGGCTTTGCCGTGTTGAGTTTCAAGGAAAACCGTTGGGGCGGCCTCGTGGCACAAGGTCTCGGCACCTCGATGCTGCAAATGGGAAACATCGTGAAAAATCCCAAGATTTGGATTCCCGTCCTGCTCACCTCGGCCATCACCGGCCCAATTTCCACTTGCATTTTCCGTTTGGAAAACATCCCAATCGGCTCCGGCATGGGCACCTGCGGCCTTGTCGGTCCCATCGGAATCTACACCGCCATGCCCGATGGCGGCTCGAACATGTGGATTGGAATGTTGTTAGTTTGCTTTGTGTTACCTGCCGTCCTTACTTGGCTCTTTGGATTGATTCTGAGGAAGATAGGATGGATTAAAGACGGTGACCTCAAAATCGACTGCTGATGCCACAACGTCCCGCAAAACCGCTCACGCCCGACCAAGTGTTGGACAAGATGGCCAAATATTGCGCCTATCAGGAACGCTGTGTGAAGGACGTGAAAGACAAACTGAAGACCTACGACATCCCGCAAGCGTCGAAAGACGAAATCCTTGATTATCTGTTGGATAACCGTTTCGTGAATGATGAACGGTTTGCGCGGAGTTTTGTCAGGGGCAAAGTCAACCAAAGCGGCTGGGGCGTAAACAAAATCCGCTTCCATCTCATGCAGAAAGGCATCGACAAAGACGTGATTGACGAAGCCTTTGGCCAAACCGACGAGGAAGTCTACAAACAAAAACTGATTGACATTCTGAAAGCCAAATCCAAAACCGTCAAGGCTGAAACCGACTTTGAGCGCAAACGCAAATTGGCTGCTTTTGCAATGCAGAAAGGCTTTGAAGGGGCTTTGGTTTGGGAGGTCTTGAAAGAATTCTGAACTCCTCAAAACGAGAACAAATAGCACTTGATGTATTGCCAGCGACGATTCAGCAGGTCATCTTTGGAAATCAAGAAGTTGAGCATCCCGCAGTCATAGAAGCGCAGGTTCCAGTCGTCGCTCTCGTCAATTTGCAGGAGCGAGAGCATTCCGGGCATGGCCTCACGCACATCTTCGATGTAAGGCTCGCCAAGCAACCGTGTGTTGTATTCCGGCTCCAATTCGTAGGTAAACGTGATGCTTTCGGCAGGCAAACCGACAGGCGACCCGTCTTCGAACAGGATTTTGTGGGTGTGCAGTTCCTTGATGTCGGGCACGTAAAGCACTTTGAAATAAGGTACCTCCCATTCGCCCATGCCGGGTGACGAAATGGCATCAAGGTTGCCCAAGAAATAGTCCAAGGCGGCAAAGAAGTAGAGCATCCCCTCGTGCGGAAGCAGGTTCTCTTTGTCGTAAGGCGCAATCTCGTCGCAGCGTATCTGGCAAACGAACGTAAGTGGATCGGCGTATTCGTCGCCATCGTCGTTGACGGGGACTTCGGGATAGTCGAGGCAGTCGGGCAAGTCGGGGAAGCCCCACCATTTGCTTTTGCCGAACAGGTCGGCGTCGGTTTTTTGTGTCGTTATCTTAATCATGGTTTACAATTTGCAAGAATGACTGAAACATTGTCGTAACCACCTGCTTCACAGGCTTTTTCTTTCAGTTTTTCGACAAGGTTTTCTGCCATGCCCTCGTCGGTAATGCCTTCGTTGAGCAAGGCTTCTATCTCGTCGTCGGAGAGCATGTCGGTGAGTCCGTCGGAGCAAATCAAAATCACGTCGCCCTCGACGATTTTGCTGGTGATATCATCGCTGAGGATCTTGCCAGTGAGTCCGCCGCCGATGCAGTTGAGGAGGGCTTTGCTGGCCTCTGGATGACCAGTGATGCCTCGCACGGTTTGGTCGGTGGTGAGTTGTCTCAGAATACCGCCACGGAAACGGTAGGTGCGACTGTCGCCCGCGTTGATGAGGTATATCTTGCCGTAGTGCCACACCACGCCCGTCAGGGTGCAGCCCATAGGCTTCGTTTGTCCTTGGGCGAGGGCGGCGTTGTTGAGTTTGAAGGAGATGTATTTCCCGGCCTCGTTGACGTCGTCGCTGAACGTATCGGGCTGTATCTCGTTCATGGCGAATTGTTCCTTCATCTCGTCGAGGGTGATCTCGCTGGCCGCTTCGCCTTTTTCGTGGCCACCCATGCCGTCGGAGACAAGCAGGTAGAAGACGGCGTTTTCCTGCACGTCGACAGTGAGGTTCATGGCATCGTCGCGGAGGAACACGCCTCCTATGGAAAGGGCGTCTTCGTTGTTTTCGCGCACCCTTCCTTTGTCGCAAATCGCTTGTATGTCTATCTTCATTGTACCTTGAAATCTATGGTTGCTATGGTTAGTTCATCACCTATTTTTATCGGTGCTCCAACGCCGGCGGTGAGCCTCATGCCGTTGACAAAAGTACCGTTGGTGGAACCGTTGTCGACGACCATCCATCCTTCCGCAGTTCGTGTGAACATTCCGTGCTTGCCGGAGATGTATTTGCATGAGGCGAACTCAGGATAAATGCCCGACGTGCGCCCAAACTGTCCCTCACGCAAAGGCAACACCCAGCCGTTGCCGACGATTTTGGTCGGTACAGCTGGCACATTCGTTCCACTTATCGCCGTGCCTTGCGGCATGTCGCTGTCCTGCTGCGGCTGTTGGGGAATTGTTTGTGGTTGCTGGGCAACTGCTTGCGGCTGTTGGGCACTGCCGTTGAGATATTTCCTCCCGGGGACGAGGTCGCTGCCGCAAACGGGACATTCGCGTCCTCGGTTGGGTTTGGGGCGTTTGCACTCGGGGCACCACATCAGCTCGGTACCGCATTGGTCACAGAAAGCGCTATCGTCGGGGATCATGGCCCGACAGCTTGGGCATTGTATCATATCACATCCTCCATTTTAATCGTTTTACGTTCTTCCGCAGTAGGCGCGCCGCCTTCTTCGGCGAGGCGCATGGCCAGGTTGCCCTTGACTTCGTCGAAGAGGTTGCGGGCCTCGCGACCGTTGCCGAAGGTGCGGCCTCGGGTGTTGTACATCATCGTGAGTTTGCCACGCACCGCGTTCTCTGCCATCGCGTCGAGGATGTAGCCTCCTTTGCGTGCGTGAATCATGAAGATGTCGAAAAGCTCTTGCGGCGAGTAGTCGTCGAACACGATGCGGTTCTGCTTGGGGAAGCGCGACTCGAATCCGCTGTTCTCGGCCAAGAACTGTTGCATCTCGAAGGAATAGCCGGCGGCGATGCAGACGAACTTGCCTCGGTCGTTCTCGAGCCGTGCCACAAGGGTTTCGAGGGCGCTGCGGCCAAATTGGTCGGAGGCGAGCTGATATGCCTCGTCGATGAAAAGTATGCCACCCATGGCACTGTCAATCATGTGCGAGGTGATGGCTTCGGTGTCGCCCACATATCTTCCGACGAGATTAGCTTTTCCGACTTCCACAACGTTGGGCGACGGCAATGCACCCATGGAATAGAGTATCTTGCCCATAAGCCTTGCCACCGTGGTCTTGCCCGTGCCCGGATTGCCGAGGAAGAGATAGTGGCCAAGCGGAATCTCGGGGCGACGGTTCTCGACGCGGGCACTCTCAATCTCGTTGTTGATGGTATGGGCGAGCTTCGTGAGCAATGCCTTGACGCCACCAAGACCGATGAGTTGGTTGAGTTCTTGGAGACATTCGTCGACCGAGACCTTCTCCGGCTCCTCAAAGGGAATGTCCTCCAAAAAAGCCGTGTGCAACACTTCGGGTGTCCATTGGTCGAACGGGAGGCTGCTGATGCGGTTGTTGATGTTGGTCTTGGTCTCGGCCACTTTTTTCATGGCCTCGCCCGCGTTGCCGAACTTGTCGTCTTTCATGGCCACCATGTTGCGGAACATGTTGAGTGCCTTCATGCGCACGGTGTCGTCGCCGAGGGTGAAGTTGTATTTCTTGGCCTTTGCCGCCCTTTCGTAGATTTCGAGAAGTTCCTCGGCGGTGTAGTCGTCGATGTGGATGGTGTGCGAAAAACGCCGCTTCAGGCCTGGGTTGGAATTCATGAAGGCGGCCATCTCCTTGGGATAGCCAGCACAAACCACCACGAACTTGCCCGCCTCGTTCTCCATGCGTGTCATGAGGGTCTGCACGGCCTTTTTGCCTTCCGAGCTGGTGCTGCGGCCCGCCTCGTCCATCGGTTCGAGGTCGTAGGCCTCGTCGAGGAAGAGCACGCCGCCCATGGCCTCATTGATGGCCTTGTCCATGTTCTTGTCCGACTCGTTGACATACATTCCGATGATGTCTTTCGGCACCTTCTCCGTCACCTTGTCGGTGCTAGTGACACCGAGGGCCTTGAAGATCTTGCCGAAGATGCGTGCCACGGTACTCTTACCCGTGCCAGGATTGCCCGTGAGGATGAAGTTGTACTTGGTGAGTCCTTCCTGTGCCTCCCCCATCTCGATCAGTTGCTTCTGCACGGCAATCTCCTGGGCGATACGGCGGATGGCGTCTTTCACCGACTTCATTCCCACAAAGCCGTCGAGTTCCTTCATCACGTCGTCGACGGAGATTTCCTTCGTGTCGGCCTCGCCAACGATGTCGGCGTAGGAGAACTGGTTTTCGACGAAGTCCGGTTGTTGTTTACGCAAACGGTGGCGTTTCAATGCCAAATCAAAGAGGTTGCGCACCTCGCGGGCGTTGCCAAAGGTGTCGCCGCGCTTAAGATACATACGGTCGAACACTTTGGGGAGCATTTCCTCCGCCTTCGCGTCGAGGGTGAAAACGGTGTCCTCATCGTTGCGTTTGAGGTACATACGGAAGAGTTGCTCCAGCTCGCGGGCCGAATAGTCGGGGAACTCAATCGTCACATTGCAGCGTGAAGGGATGCCAGGGTTCATCCTTACCAACTCACCCATTTCCTTGGTGTAGCCAGCCATGATGCACACGAATTCGCCTTTGCGGTTTTCAAGCAAATTCAGGAGTGTATTAATGGCATCCATCCCATAGCTGCCTCCACTCCTACTTTGCGTAGTGTTTCCCAAGGCATAAGCCTCGTCGATAAACAACACACCGCCCATTGCCTTGTTGACATAGCTCTTCACATTGGCCTCCGTGTCGCCCAAATACTGCCCGATGAAATCCTTGCCCGAAATTTCCACAAACTGGCCGGTGGGCAAGGCACCGATGGCGTTCAAGATTTCGCCAAACTTGCGAGCAAAAGTGGTCTTGCCCGTACCCGGATTGCCCGTGAAAAGGTAATGGTCCTTCAACAGCTTCGCGGTCATGCCTTTCTCCCTTCTTTCCTTGACGTTGCTCACGATGGCCCTGATTTCGTCTTTCACGCTTTGCAGGCCGATGTAGCCGTCCAACTCCCTGAAAATCTGTTCCTCTGTCTTGGGAACGAAGGTTTTGTCGTCATCAATGTCAACGGCTTCTATGGTGTCGCTGCCACGCAATTTGGCACTGACACACAAATCGTTGGCCACTTTCTCGGCAAGTCGACCATTGACGTAGGTCAGCTCTTTCTGCCGCATATACCATGAGAAGTGGGCACGCAGCTTGGGCAAGGCCTCATCGGCGATGTCCATGCGTTTCTCTTTTTTCAGCAAGGCCGAAGTCAGGCTAACAAGGTCGTCGATGGAGAAAGAGTCCAGCTGGAAGCGGAACTCGAAAAGTCCTGCCACGTCCTTGTTGTTCTCAAGGAAATTGGTCATGTCGTTGATATCGCCGCTCAGTATGACGATGGGGGCCTTGCCGTTTTTCATCTTGTCGAACAGCTTATCAAGCTCGCCCACGCGATCGGCTTTGGTGATGGACAGCAGTTTTTGGGCGTTGTTGATGACCAATATCCCGTTTTGCAGGGCTGAGATGTTCTCGTCGAACTTGCCGAGAAACTCGTTCCATTCCGAAGCGGCCACCTCCTTGACGGGCTTGTCGGTAAGACCGGCCTTGACCATCATGTCGGCGATAACCAGGGCCATGTAGTGCTTGCCCGTGCCTGCATCGCCCATGACGAGGCAATCAAGGCCGACATGGTTGCCCATCGAAGCGAGTTGCTTGGCCACTTTCAAGGTCTTGGTCAGCTTGTCGAATTCGGCCTGCATGGATTTCTTGCCGATGATGCCTATCTCGTCGGCGACGGTTATCTTCTCACCGCAGAAGCGACAAAATTTCGCCTCGTCGCGGTTGGTCTTATGGCATTTCTCACAGGTTTTCATGGCTGGAACTATTTGTTTGTAGGTGCTTTCTCACTGGCGTGTTTCGCTTCAGGCTCAAACATCTTTTTCAGCGTCTTATTGCCCACCACGCCGTCGGCGGTCAACTTGTTGTCCTTTTGGAATGCTTTCACGGCGGTGCGCGTGGCATCGTCGAAGGTGCCCGAGGCCTCGCCATCGAAGTAACCCAACTGCTTGAGGCGTTTCTGCATGGCAGTCACGGCCTCGCCCTTGCTGCCTTTTTGTAGATTCTTGGTAATCAATGGCATGACAATGGTCTCTTCAGCCGCTTTTTCTTCGACTTTGTCCCAACCCAAAGTGTGCGCTATCTTTTGCATGAACGGATTTTGCGTTTCCGTCCCACCACGCGGGAGCAACAGGCTGAAACTCCATAGCAGCACCGAGGCACCAATGAATATGAGGACATATCGGCGACGACCTGTGAGGTCACTTCCCCATTTGTTGATGTATGAGTCGTCGACCAAGCCGTTGAGTGAAGAGTCGAACTCGTCCTCATCGCCATAAGCGTAATAGAGCGGTTCGAGCACATATTCCTCGAAGCCAGGCTTTTCGAACTTGCGGGCTTTCTTGGCAAATTCGCTCTTGTTGAAGACGGTAAGTATGGTGAACGTAATCAGTGCGGCCAAAACGACGACCAAGTAGAAATACAGGATGAACTGCCCAAGGAACTTCACCAAGAAGAAGAGCACGGCGGCACCCACTACGCCTACGATGATGGGTATCAGGCAGCCATCGGTGTCGAGGACGAAATAGAGTATGGCTCCGGCGACAAGTCCCACCGGCCAGATCCAGTTCTCCAACTTGAGGCCCGACGTGTCGACAGTGGGATGCATGATGATGTTCACCACGAGCACGATGGCGAGTGCGGTGAGCGGCAACACGCCCAAAAGCAGCGACCAGAGGAACTGCGTGGCGTTGCGCCGGCTCTGCTTGCCTATCTTGCCTTTGCCTTCGCTGACGATGCGTTTGGCTTCATCACGGGCCTCCTCGAAACGTTGGACGGCGGTGTCGTCAGGGGCAATCTTGCCGACATCCTCAAGGTATTCGTGCAAGAGTTTTTCGTAGGTGAATTGCGGCTTGAGGTTGGCGTTGGGGTTTTCGTGGTGCTGCACCGCGAGCCAGCCCCGCAAACCACGTTCCTCGTATTCTTTCTTGAGGGTCTTTTTCGAGAATTTGAACAGTTCGCTCACCGTGGTCACGTCGGCGTCCTCGTCTTCGAGATGATATAACGGGTCGATGCCAAAGCCTTTGATGACCTTCATCCATGCCACTTGCTGGAGATAGTCCTCGTCTTTGGGACCGGCTTTCTTTTGGTTGTCGTCGTTGTCATAATCAAGGCAAAACTCCATCCAGTCGATTTGCTTGCGGAAACGCTCGCCCTTGGTTTTCATGAAATCGACGACGTATGAATCCGACTCCGACCCTATCGTTTGGAAATTGAAAGTGATGCCTCCGACCGCGTTGATGTTGAGATAGCGATATCGGGTGTCTTTTTTCTGCTTGTCATTATCGTAGTCCCAAATATTGCCTTTGCACTTGTTCCAACAAATGTTATAGACATCGTTAAGCACCTTGCCAATGCCTTCGGCAGTCATGGCATAATGAGGATCGGTGGGGTCGTTGCAAAGGTTGATGTCCGAGAGCGGGTCGATGGTTTGTATGCGAAGCATGTGTTCGCCAGGCAAGGCATCGGCCAACTTGGGATCGCGCATCCTGACCCATTCCGTAAATTTTTGGCTTTCAATGGATTTGTTGGTGTCATAGGATCCCTCTGCGCGGTTATAGAAGTCGCTGACTTCTTTCAACGTTTGAGCTTTATACGACACTTTCTTCCCTGTTTCCTTGTCGCTTCCATCGAGCTCGAAAGGTCTGTCGGGCCAAATGGCGTAGATGGCAGCCACCGCGCCGCCGTTTTGGTCATTTCGATAGCGGTCCTCAACGATGTCGTCCAATCGGGCTTGCAGTTCGGGATAGTCGGCGAGCCACTTGTTGATTTGGCCTTTGTAGAGGTAACGTGCCGCGAGGGCGATGTCTTCGGCCATGAAGTCGGTCAGGTCCTCAAAGGTGTGTGCGGTCTGGTGTTTCGAGGCGTTGTAGACAATGTTGAGATCGGCCAGAATCTCGTCTTCCTCCACGGGCACGTCCTGCCCGTTGATGTAGGTGTCAATCGACTTGAAGTCCCATCGTTTCTCCGGGCTTTTGATGAGCAGTCCCCTCACGATGCGGTTGAGCGGGTCGGGGATGTCGGCGGGGATGTCGATGGTGCCTTTCATCTTGCGGAGCGAGTTTTCCTCTTCGGCGCGTGTGAAGGCCTTTTCGCCCATCCACATCGAGAGTATGGTCATGCCGAGCGAATAGAAGTCGGCCTTGGGAGTCATCTCGCTCGATATGCTCCCGTCGTCGTTCATGGTGGCGTTGTCTTCCTTGTAGATTTCGGGGGCGGCATAGATGGGGGTGCGGTTGCGCTTGGTCACGCAATATTTGCGCATGATGCCGTCCTTGGTCTCGGTTTTCAGCAGGTCGGCAATGCCAAAGTCGCACAGCACACAACTCCAAGTTTCCCTGTCCTTGATGAGGATGTTGGCGGGCTTCACGTCTTTGTGCAGCACATTGGCTTCGTGCATTTTGTCGAGGCTCATAGCGATGCTGTAGGCGATGAGAAGGATGGCTTGCGCCTTTTTCTCGTGCTTGGGGTCGGCGGCAAAGTTGAAGTCGGTGTTTGCCGCGCTTTTGCCTTCGATGAACTCCATCAGCTCGAAGGTGTCGCCATAGGCTTCAATGTCGACGATGCAGTCCTTGCCCTTCAGTGGCTGCAAGGCGTCCAACACCTTCTTGTTGGTTCGGAACCCTGGGTGACAGAGTTTCAAGGCGAAGGTTTTCTTGCCTTCCTTCACTTTGAATATCTCGCCTTCGGTGCCGTTGCCAAGACGTTCCATGATGGTGCAGTTGTGGCCGCCCACTGCAACATCTTCGCCCACTTGGTACGTAAACCCAGAGGCGGTTTGGCCTTGCGGTTTGGCCGCCCTTCCGGGGACCGTTGCTGTCCTTTCAGGAGCCGTCGCTGTCCTTTCGGGAGCCGTTGCTGTCCTTTCGGGGGCTATGGCTGTCCCTTCTGGCGTATGGGTAGCTTTTGGCATCGTTTCCGGTGCCACAGCCGTGCTTTCGGGTACTGAAGTCGTCTCGTCCGCCTTGGGTTTCATCTGCGACGCGAGGTCTTTCAGCGACATCTTTGGTTTGTTGTTGTTGCCTTCCATGCTTGCTATTGTATTTGTTATGTTTCTTTTTTGTCTCGCGTCGGGCGTCCTAATCAATCCTCTTATACACTTTCCTCTGTTTTTCCACTTCCTCTAAGCTTGTTTGCACGACATCGATTGTTCTGGTGACCCAATGACCACCGTATTGTCTCACGCCACATTCCTGCGGACCTCTGTGAAATATTTGGCACTTGTTGCATATCCATCCCAGCCGATCTTCTTTGACTGTGCGTGTTACCATTTCTTTTTCCTTGTAAGTCTCCATGACGGCAATTTTTCGAGCGGTGGAGTAGTTGCGTTGCTCTTGCGGCGTGCTTCCCGCCGGAGGCACCATCGATTCCAGCACCTTGTTGGCTTCTTCCACCATGCGTTGGTATTCGGCCTGTATTTCCTCGCGGCTTCGCGAACTGCTTTGTTTGGGTTGCGACTTGGGTTTTTCGGCGGGCTTGAAGCCCACCTTGCCCATCAGTTCGCGCAGGCGCAGTTCTTTCTCCGTAGGCTCGTGTGGGGTGTCGTCGGTGACACCTTCATCATCGTCGTTTTCAGCGTTTTGCATCTCGGCTTCGAGTTCGGCCATTTTTGCCAAGATAGCAACGGCTTCCTGCACCTTGGGGTCGGCCTTAGCCTTCTCGATAGCCTTGCGAGCGGCACGCGAGAGGGGACGGTCGCACTTGCGACAGAAGCTCCTGAAATTAAGCGTTCCGCAGTCGGGGCAAGTGATGCCATCGGAGGGCATTCCGCACTCGGGGCAGTCGATGTCGGTGGGTAGCATGTTTGCGCCGCAAAAGGTGCAATATTCCACGAGCTTATGGCCACACGCGGGGCAAATCTCGTAATCGGCCTCAACCGTTGCGCCGCAATACGGACAGTTTCCCGAACCAGCATTCCCATTGACGTTGGCATCGGGCTTTACGGCCTCTCGCATTTGCTCGTCGGCTCGCACACGAACTTGCTCTCTTTCATTAGTTTCCATGGCTTGCTTTTTTAGTCGAACATCACCCTCGGGTTCATTTGTTGCGGGTCGCACCACTCGATGCCACGTTTGGCGAGCACACCGCGTTTTGCGCTCCAATAGCCAAAGCAGAAGCCCATGCCGCGCGGCTCGTCGCCAAGCAACGCATCGGTCTCTGCCTCGATTTCTTGGTTGATTTCCTCCCAAAGCGGAGTGCGCTCTATCTCGTCGAACTCCAAATGGCGGTGCGGGTTTTTCTCCTTGTATTCCTTATAGCTGACATGCTCCACGTCGATGAAGCGCTCCAATTCGGCGATGTGGTCTTTGACCTCCTCTTCGGTGAGGTCGTCCGACTTCTCCTCCGACTTTTGCAGTTGTTCCAACTCATAACGAAGCATTTCGAGCGTGAAGCGTGGCGCGTCATATTCCGAGAGCTTTTCCACCACCTTCTCGCAGCCCATGGCACGGCCTAATGGTCCCTCGTCATCGCCCACCTGCTTGATGAGTTCAAAGGTCTCCTTTGCCAAGGGCAAGTTCTTCCAAATCCGCATCTCCTCGGCGTTCTTGCGCATCACCTCCACGTTGGCAAGGATGGTCTCCACCAGTTTTTCACTGTTAACGCTTTTGTCCATTTTTTGCAAGTATGTATTATTCAACTTTCAATCATTCTTTTTGCTTTCCATTTGGAACCTGACAAGATAGCGGATGTCTCTTGGCGGTTGTTGCCCATAGACATACTGCCATTCATCGATCATGTAGCCGCCGTGACGCTTTATGTTTTTCTCCACGGCATCCTTGATTGGATACATCAACTCGTCGGTGCTTCTGAACCAATAGTCGGGTTCGTTGGGAAGCAACGCCGTGATGGTGTCGCGGCAAAGGTTGCATTGCCCGATGGCTTCTCTGATGTCGGCAATCTTCACGGTGAGGTTCTTTGGCTCGGCGTCCTCGTCGTCTTCCACAGGTGTCGTTTCTTCTTGCTCCTCTTCTTCTTGCTCCAAAAGCTCATCATCGTCTTCAAGGAAGGACGGATCGTCGTATTCCTCGAAGGCGTCGTCATCCGTTGGACCCATGACGGCGTTCAGTTCTTCATCGGTGGGGAAGCGCGTCAGTCCGCCCGTGGCTGCATTGAGCATTTTGATGCACATGTCGAAGAACATAACGCCTTTGATGGGTTTCAGGTTGTATTTCTCGTCTTCGAGCATAAGCATCACCGTGCCGCGTATTTCCATGGCTTGTCCGTAGAGGATGGTGGCTGGCATGTTGTCGGGCAGGTCCTTGGCGTAACCGTCGCGGTCGACGGCCATGACGATATGGTTACCAGCGTGTGCGCCACGGCACAGCACTTTGCTCATGCGGTTCAGTGCTTCGGAATAGTGCACAAGGTCGATGCCGTCGGCATCGATGAGTGTGGCGAGGTCGGCAAGCGTGTCGAAGGTCTCCGGCTCCACCTCGGTAGCATAGAAGAACCCTTGCGGGTAAACCTTAAGCACGCCCGTGGTGTCGGGGTTTTCGTCATTAGCCGTGCGTTGATCGTAGTATTCTTGTAGCCATAGTTTCTCTATCTCCTCATCGTACTCAGGCATAAGCTTTGCAGCATAGCCACGCGCCACCTTTTCAAGTGCCCACTCAGTGATGTTGTTGCGGCGCAATGCCTGCAAGTACAGCATGACTGTTTCTTTTTGGCCAAGGCGCAGCTCGTCGGGAATGTCGTCGGCTATTCCCTGTATTTGTGCGAGCAAATCGAAGCTTTGGCTGTCGCCCAACTCGCAGCCGCGCTTGGCAATGCGTATCGCCTCGGCGGTGTCGGTTTCGTAGCCCCTTTCTCCATTAAATATGCTGATAGCCAATACATAGCAGGCGTAACGGTCGCAGTGTTCAATGGCGTAGCGAAGGCCACGGTCAAACTCTGTGTGCAGCTTTTTTTGTTCGTCTTCGGTCAACGACGCAAAATCGTCTTGTGTCATGAATGACGCCAACGCCCTGTGGCAGTTCACCGCACCCTTTGCCATGCCTTCTTCGGCAATCTGGCGTGAAAGCGACTTGTCGCCTTTGTCGTAATAGTATTTGGCAAGAGAATAATAGCTTTCCGAGTTGCCCCTTTCTATTGACTTCTTGTAATACTTCACCGCCTCGTCCTTGTCGGTTTGGGCTACGGCCAAGCCTAAAAGGTCCCAGTAGATGGGGTCGCTGTCAGGGTGTTTCTCCAAGTGCTTTTTCAGGATGTCGACAACCTCCTCTGGGTCTTCCTTGAATCCCAGTTCGCCATAAATGAGGCTGTAAAGTTCCAGATACTGTGCCAATTCGCTCTTTTCATGTGCTGCCTTGTACATCAAGAAGGCAGATTGCTGATGGTCGACTTTGTCCTCTGCCACAGCGCCGACATAGTGCATTTCGGACAAAGCAGCAAAGGCATCGGTCACATTGCCGTAGTTAGCGGCAAGGGTCAGTTTTTCTTCCGCCAGCTTCATCGAGTTGCCGTCGGGGTTAGCGTAATAGAGCCATCGTCCGTAGCCGTAACAGGCATAGTAATCGTCGCTGTTCTTCAGGCGTTCCACCATCTCGGGCGAGATGCTCAGCGTGCGCCAACGGGTGAGGAAATGTTGAAGGAACTCGCGGTCGTGGGTGATTTCGAATGTTGTTTCCATAAAGCTCTGGAGATTGTCGCTCTTTATTTCCTCCCAAGTAAGTTCAAGCGAATAGTCGTCGCCGTCATACACGCAGCCGTCGCTCCATTCGCGGCCTTCTATCTCGGCAGAATAGTGTAGGCTCTCGCCTGGATGAAGCTCTTTCACGTTTCCGTTGTAATCGGTCAGCGTGATGCAGTCCTTCTCGATACGGGCTATGTTGATGTCGCCGAAGCCAGGGAAAGGCAGCCTGTCCAATTTTGCTTCGAAGTCGCTCTCCTCATATTTCCATTTGCCGCTGCTGCTTATCGACCACCTCGAATGCCCATAGTTGGCGTGAAGTATGATTGGCCCATCGACGGCATTAGGCTCCTGATAGCGACCCTTCACGAACGTGCCTTCCTGACGAATACCGGCTTTGGAGTTCTCGAATACCCCCTTTCCATGCGCCAACCCTTCGTGGAACTCACCCTCGTAACGTTGCCCTTCGGGGCGGAAAGAATCACTCGTGAGGACACCGCGACCTTCGGGGCGGTCATCTTTCACCTCACCGTCATAGGTCCAACCAACATTGAAATATACAATGTGCCCGTCCTGCCATACCAATGCCCTATTCTCGCCTTTGCCAAAAGGCTCAGGAAGTGTCAAGTACTTGGCGGCGCGAGAGTCGCGTTTCCAATCTTCGGCTTTCGTGAGGTTGCCGTTTTCCCAATGCTCTTCACGAAATCTCTGCGTCTCGGCGCAATGCACGGTGAAGTATCCATCGTAAGGCTTAAGCCGTTTGAGGCCCCAGTTCCACATGTCGATACTGTCGCCGTTGGGGAACCATACGGTGATGTCGGTATGCGGTTCGTAAACGTGTTCGTTGTAGTTGTTGGAGGTATAGCATCCGCCCCGTTGCACGATGCGGGTGCCGTCCTCAAGGGTGAGGTCGAGCCTCAGGCAATCCTCATCGGGTTCCGCGATGTCGTATGCCTTCACCTCCACTTCGCGCTGCCGCTCGCCGGCGTACCATTCGATGGCGTAAAGCTTTTCCGTGAGGACCAATTCAAAGCCTATCCTCTTGTTCCTAAAGAACATGGCAATCGATTCGTGGCCTTGCGGATGATGGATGCGGAACACGCCATGCAGGTCGAAGATGGTTTGGTCAGAACTCGTGTTGATCCATGCCTTCTCGATAAACGAGCCGTCGGCAAAATCATAGCGGCCTTCGGCGGCATAGGCCGGACCGTTGATGCTGGCATAGCTCAGATGGAAATAGCCCTTGAAGTGGTCGCCGTTGGGATAGGTCACCTCGCCTTCGCCGATGGGTCCTTTGAGTTCCTCACGGATGGCGTCGCCAAACTGCCAGCCGCCAATGTAGATGGGTTTGTTGTCGTTCATAGTAGGTCGTTTTTTTAATCATCTATGTAATGGTAAAATATCACATCTGCCTTCGCTCCTGCCGCTTCCAGTTTGGCCTTGAGAGCGTATGCTTCGTCCTCGTTTTCGCAGGCTTTTACCGTTTCCAGGGCAGTATCGGCCAAATGCTTGGCTTTATTCAGGTCGCAGCGCAGGATTTCCTGTATCAATTTGATGACCACCAATTTCTTGGCACCCGCCGACTTGAGAACCACATGGTAAGCACCCTTGACGTTCTCGTTTTCCGGAGTAATCGCTGTTGCCCTTTCGGAGAGCTTGACAAACTCGTAATTCAGTTTGTCGATTTCCGTCTCCACCTGCTGCCAAAACTTCCTCTCGTATGATTCTGCGAGAGCAGGTTGGTCGTAAACCGGACCGTTGTAGGCCAAACCATAGACGGCCTCGTCCAAGGCTTTCAGCACTTCGCGCAGCTGGCTCACGTATTTGAAGCCGTAAACCGTCCCATTGTTTTCCTTGTTTTGCAGACACACCACCAAGGTCTCATAGAACGTGTCGTTGTTGCAACCCAGCCCAGCCAAATCCCTCAATTTGTTGTAGCCGTGCGCCCCGTTTTCGTCATACATGATGCACAGTTTCAACTCATTGTCCGCTTCGGGCAATTTCAGACTGAGTTTTTCTGAGATTTTGTCAAGCTCTGGGGTGTAATTTTGTGAGCTAAGGTTTTTTGCGCCAAGGTTCCCTTTCATTTTGTCAAAGCTGTTCAAGAGCCCAATCTGCTCAAACCTTATCGTGCATGGACGATAATCGCGATAGTCGCCCGGGATTTTCTTCCTGTCTTTCTCGTAATAGCTCACTACGATGTAGGTGGGCTCTATCGTTATCACATCGGGGTCGTATTCGTTCTTCGTGGCCTTGAAACGATAGCCTTGGGTATGGGAAGGATAGCTGATGAACACCTGATCGTCAATATCGAAAACGAACACCTTTATATAATAGTCCCTGTCGTGGGGCAAAAAATCATTCGGGAGGTACATCTCCAGGTCCTTAAAGATCGAGTCGTTGTAGGAAGGTTCCAAAGTCATCCATTTACTAAGGACATCCACGTCATCATAATCCCAACTATAGTTTCCATAGTGCATAAAATCGGGATCAGGCACCGGCGAGTCGTCGTCGGCATGGAACACGCTTGCTATAAGTCGCAATTCGCCGTCTTTGCAGCCTTTGATGTTGACCGTAACCTTGATCTTCGTCTGGCTCAGGCCGTCAACGAAGAGGTCAGGCTCAATCTCGACTTTTCGGATGATGGCTTGCTTGTCGGTGCGGTACTCCGAAATGCCGTGCCCGTCGAGGTAATCGGCGAGGCAATCAGGGAAGCCGTAGTTTTCGACCAATGCTTTGTAGGCATCCAAACTGTCGCTGATTTCGTCGTCTTCACCTATGTTGACCGAGATGGTCTCCGCCAAAAGCCTCGAAACATAGGCTTTTTCGTCGGTGCCGAAACGCGACACACGTTCCGCGCTTTCCACAAAATCCGGTTCCTTCATATAGTTGTCGAGCCACAAGTCAGTGAAGAGACTCTGGTCCACATGGAAATCGGAAAGGAAGCCGTCGAGGGGATAATGATAGGTCAAATTAAACTTCGTTTCCATGATGCTCCAAACGGCATAGATGTCGCTGAATGTGAACCTTAAGCCTTCGGGAGTTTCGCCGTCGCCCTCTTCGTTCTCGTAGTCGAGGACATGGTCGGAGAGCAGGTCGGGCAAACCTGTCTTCACCACGAGGTCGTAATAATGCTCTATGTCTACGGCATCGCAAAAAACCTCGTCGTCAGGGTCTTTGGCCAGAATGACTTCTAGGAGCATCTTCGAGACTTCTCCCTTTTTCTCGTCGCTCATCGCATAAAGCACCGAATCGGCTTCATCCTGATTCATTGTGGCGAAAGATTCGTTTCCATCGTAAACGTTGTAACGCTCCCAGAAAGCCATTAGAATTGCCTGACCCGCTTGGCCCGAGTCCCAAACTCTTAGGAATGCATTATGGATGGCGCAAAGTTCGCGCTTGCTGTATTTTGATTCCGTGGCGGTGTCGGTGTTGCTGTCCTGCCCGATGGTGGTGAAAGGCAAGTCGCAGGTTTCCATGACGTTGGCGTAGATGTCGTTCTCCTCGTCGCTCACGTCGCCGTCGGCCAAGGCGACTTCGGCGAGGAAATTGGAGGCATACTGTTTCAGTTCCGGTTCCAACTCCTTGAGGGTGTCGAAGGCATCCTCCAAATCCATCTTCATGGCGGAGTTGATGAAGCGGTCCATGCGTCCCTGGTTCATGTTGAGCGGTGCGGCGTATTTGATGAAGATTTCCGCTTCGCTTGTGGTGATGTCGCCATCGGTTTTGGCTATCTCTTGTGCCACACGAAACATGGCCATCAGGTCCAAGTCGGTCAGGTTGATGTTGTTATTCATATATGCAGGTAATTGTGTTGCAAATGTTTAAGCGTATGGATCATAGCGTCCGTCGTCGTCTTCGAGGTCGTCTTCGGTATAGAGTTGGCCGCCCACGAGGTCGTAAATCTCGTCGAACACGGCTGTGATGTCGTCATAAAAAGTGAAACTGTAAACAGGCCGATAGCCGCTGTCGTTGCAATCCATCGGCACGAAATCGCCTTCAAGGGCGATGACCACCGCGCCGCGCATTTCCTCGCCGCCGTTCAACTTGGTCGCCACTGGGTTGACTTTCAGTCCTTTCTTCTCGGCGTCGATGTCGTAAAACATGGCCACGCTTTGTCCTTCTTCCAAATCCACGGCCTCGGTGATGTCGCGCAACGGTTGGGTAACCGTCACGTTGCGCGTGTCGGCGGCATCAATCAGCTCCCCGATTTCCTTGAAAGGATCCATGAAACTGAACTTTGAAATGTCGGCTTCCAAGTATTCGGCATAGCCGTCAGGATGGATGATGAACACCGTAGGTTCCATCTCGTCCTTCACGAGTTTGGGCAACGGCTTAATGTATTTGGGCAACCATTCGCGCCGAATCTCCTCCTGGATGGCTTCTTGGGGATAAAGCCCTTCGTTGTAGGCTTTCACCACTTTTGCCAGCTGGTCGTCATCGCCAAAGCGCAAGGCTTCGAGGCGCATGAAGGCCATCTGTTTGTCGTCGAGCTTGAAGTCTTTTGGCGTTTCGTCATCCTGCATGTCGACGATAAGGTTGCAAGCCGACGAATCGCCGAGGCGGTAGCCTTCGTTGGCATATTCGAAGGCTTTCTTGATGTCACGCTTGAAGCCAAGGTCTCCGTGATAGTAGTTGATTGCGAGGTAGTAGGCGCAAAGCCCTTCGCCCAACTCGATGCCTTGTTTCAGCCGCTTGGTTATTTCGCGTCTCGTTTGCGTCTGTTTGTTAAGGCTCAACCCATAAAACCCTTCCTCTTCCATGTCGGCATCAAGGATGCAACACAGGGCGCAGCCGCGCTCGATGCCTTCGAGCATCAGCTTGCGATAGGTTTCCTCATCGCCTTCGTTCCTGTAGATGTAGGCGAGAAAGAAACAAGCCCTTTCCTCGCCGTGCGCAATGGCTTCGTGGTACATGAGTTTGGCGTTTTCCAAGTCGTCCAAGGTCTCGTAGGCGTAGGCCATGATGCTGTACCAGTTTGGATTGAAGTCGGCATCAGTAGCCATACGCAGTTTTATCTCTTCAAGCACTTTTTCGGGTTCCTTGTTGGCGTTGAAGCCTGCAATGCGGTTGCGGGCTTGGCACATTGCGGCGAACTCGCTGCCTTTTGCGACGGCTTCGTCGCGCAGTTCGGCGGCTATTTGCGAGTCGACAAGGCCACCGATGCCATAACTCCACAGCAACGACTCACCCATTAGTGCATCGGCACAACCTCCCTCGGCTGCCTTGGCGTAAAGGCCGAAAGCCTTGTTGATGTCGTCGCTGTTGCGGTTGTTTGTGGCAAGCCAGCTGGCGTAGCCGTACATGGCGTAGGGGTCGTCGGAGCCACTCAGCACCTCAATGTCGGCAGGGGTAAGGCCCAATATGCTGCTGTTTTTGCCAAAACGGCGCAGGAACTTGAGGTCGTGGGTGATGTCGATGGCCTCAACCACACCGACCCAAAGCTGGAAGTTGGTGTAGTCGCGGCCAGCCTCGGCCAACTTTGAGAAATGGCTGCCCCAGAAGTCGGGCAGGCGCACCGTCGTTCCCCCCGACTGCAAGGTGACGCCTTTCTGGTCGATGCCGACCAACGTGATGGAAGGCAGGATACCGGAAGGGTCGTTGTAGCCGATAGCCTGACCCGCCTTAAGGTCTTTCAGCAAGCGTTCAGTTCGTTCACAATAATGACTACTACAGCCAGGGTCGGCTGGCTGATAGTCCACGTCAATGATTAGTTTGTGCCAGCTCATGCTATCATCATTTTTTCTTGATTTCCAATAATTAAGAGTATCAAAGCGCAAAAATAAAAATATTTTCCAAATCTAATCTTTTCCTTGCCGAAAATTTGAAAAAAAATCCAAAATCTTATTCGTCTGCTCAATCCGTATCCATCCGCAGCCTCGGCTGCCACATTTAAAATCCAATTTGTCAAATCCGTACAATCCATAGTTATCCATCCCGAACAGATTTTTTGTATCTTTGCCGCGAATTTTGAAGAAGGAAGCGATGAAATTCCCGAAACGACTGATAACGCAAACGCCTGAATGCCTGACAGAACCCGTCGGGCAGTCGCTCAATGTGATTATCTCCACACTGTTCGCTTTGGTGTTTCTGACCGCCTACACGCCCTTCTCCGACACCTCGTGGTTCCAACTCGGCACCCACAGCCACTTCCTCAACACGGTGGCTTTTGTCGGCACGGGCACTTTCTTCCTTGCCTGTAGCCGCGTACTGATGACCTTCGCCGTCAAGAAGTTACGACATTTCCCAATGTGGCTCTACATCCTTTGGCTGCTCTTGGAAATCATCCTGATTGCCACCTACCATAGTTGCATCTCCTATTTCCAAATCCAAGCCACCGACTACAGCTTTGCCTACATTTTCGCCAAGAGCCTGCTCATCACCTTCATCGCCTTGGCCGTGCCCTACAGCATCGTCGACTTAGTGATGCTCCTCAAGGACACACAACAACGCCTGATGCTCACCAAGAGCGACCTCGTGGAATCAGACAACGAAGTGATGCCCGAACACACCGAGATCATCAACCTGATGGACAACAACGGCAACCTGAAGCTGAGCGTCAAGCTCGACAACCTGTATTACATCAAGGCCGAGGACAACTACATCAACGTCTTTTACCAACGCAGCGGTGCCATCGCGAGCTACATGCTGCGCTGCAAGATGAAAACCATCGAGGACAACAGCGTGGATTCCAGCTCGTTGATGCGCTGCCATCGTTCCTATATGGTCAATATTAATAAGGTGAGCGTGCTCCACAACGAGGCCGACGGCTTCGTCATCGACTTCGAGCGCGAGGGGTTGGAGTCGGTGCCGGTTTCAAAGACCTATTCGGCACGGGTTTTGGAGGCGTTTAATAAGAAATAGATTTGTTCGCATCCACGTTTCAAAAAATATTCCTATTTTTGCCTTCAGATTAAAAGCGAAACCATGTCAGAGAAAGAAATCAACGCCTACAGATTGACTTCGTTGGAAGAACCGACAGACGAGATGCTGGCTTACATCATGCGGGAAGTGGCGGAAGAGGCACGGGAAAAATACGACATTGCCATTGAGCGCTATTTCAATGAAATAAGAGAAATGTACCAACAGCAATACGGAAGCAACTGATGGAAACAAAGCACAAAAAGCCAGTATTGATTGTTATTGCAGGACCTAATGGGAGTGGAAAGACTTCCGTGACCAGCAAAATACTTCATCATGAATGGATGGAGGACTCGGTTTATATCAATCCTGACATTGTGGCTCAAGAGCGTTTCGGCGATTGGAACTCAAAGGACGCTATCATGCAAGCTGTTAAGTATTGCGAAGATTGGAGAGAACAATGCTTAACGGAAAAACAGAGTTTGATTTTTGAAACCGTTCTTTCAGCGACAGACAAGGTGGATTACATTTTGAGAGCCAAGGAAGCAGGCTATTTTGTAAGAGTGTTTTTCGTCTGCACTAACTCTCCTATTATCAACGCTTCAAGGATTGCAAAACGAGTAATTGAAGGCGGCCACGATGTTCCCATTACAAAAATCGTATCGCGTTACCAAAAATCCATCCTCAACTGCAAGTATATCTCCACGAAAATTGACCGCACTTATTTATATGACAATTCCATTGACAATGCGGAGCAGCGTTTGCTTATCCGCCTTTCCGACGGCAAAATCATGAAACGATACGTGGAGCAACTGCCTGAATGGGCAAGACAGATAATTGAATAACAAACTATAAAACAACAAATTAAAGCAAAGACAAACAAAGCATTCTAACATAACATAACCCCTGAGCTTTACGCTCTTGTTCTCCCTATCGAAAACTGGACATTTTCAAATCGGAAGAGAATAAGTTGCTCAAAGTTCACGTCATTTGGCGTGGGCTTTTTGTGCTTATCTTTCCGTTTGGTAGTCCAGAAATCCACGATAGGAGATAATGCAAAAGGTTACCACGCCTTTTCATTGGACATAAGCGAAAAGTCAAGAACTCGATAATCTAATGGAAAATGAAAAAAACACACAAAACGAAGAGTTTCATCTCGGGAAGCTCATTAAAGCAGAACTTACGCAGCAAGGAAGAAGCATCACTTGGCTTGCCGAACAAATCAATTGCACACGTGAGAACTTATATAAACTTTTCAAAAGTCCTTGGATTAATACCCATACTTTGTTCAAGATAGGCAAAGCATTAGATTGTGATTTCTTCAAATTGTGTTCCGATTATTTCAATGCACAAGGAAATGAAGAAAAGTAGCGATTTGTAAGTAAAAAAAGTTACGGTTTTCGACAGGAAAAGTTACAGCATTAATAATATATGAATCAGCAACTTATATTACCTTTGCATCATATACTATGATATAAACAGCAATAGGTATGTCTGCAATAAAAGAAAAACAACAACAGGAGAAAGAATTGGCATTAAGTAAAGCGAATTTGATGATAGCCGATATTCTTGTTGATATGGAAAAACTAATGCGCGATGGATATATTACTGAGAAAGAGTTTTTCTTGATTAAAGACAGTGTTCTTAGTTGTACACCAAATACTCGATATGACCCTAGATACGCGTATAATGACATAAAGACATGGATCAAATTTTTGAAAATTGGATTGATCAATAATAGTATGTTTTGCAGCGAAATAAGAAATATACTTGTATGTGATATGTATGATGAAAAGAATTATCCTGCTTTATTATTAGATTATTCGCCGATAAAGACTCTGATTGTCAGTCTATCAGAACTTGGCTGTAAGATAAGTAGTAAAGACATATCTCGAAACAAGATGACCATTACCATGAAAAAGGATTCAATTATAATAACTATTATTCGTTATAAAACCTTTTATTGGCGTGAATGGAAAAAGAAAGCATTTATCACAGATATAAATGGCAAAGAGTATTTACGTTCTAACTCTAATACTGAGATTTACAATATGGTTGCAAAATTCTAATATTTCTCATCATGGCAGATTACAACATCGATGTTCACGACCACGGAACAGAAATCCTTTCAACGGGAGTAGTGGTTTTACTTATTTTATTCTTTCCAATAGGTGTAATTGTTCTGATTGCTAGAACAATAAACCGATTGAAGAATGACAAAACGGACAGAGAACACACAAGACAACAAACGGCTGGCTTAAAGTCGGACACAAGTTTAAGCCAAGCGAGGGAACTGGAGCAGTATAAACAACTGCTTGACAGAGGAATCATCACAGAGCGGGAATTTGAGGCAAAGAAGCAAAGTATTCTTACAGGGACGAGCCTAAAAAAAGCTCTGGATCAGCAAAAATATCTTCGGTAAAATCATTTTCCGAAGAGGATAATTACCTCCAGAAGCATTTCTGGTGGGCGATTTTTCCGTCCATAGCCTGCTCAGAACCATACAAAAAACAAGTTCCAAGCACGCTATGAACGGATTTGCTCAATACTTATACGCCCCCCCCAAAAAAAAATAAGAAAAGCCTCACCCAATCAGGCAAGGCTCCCTTTCTGCTATCGTTTTCAAGAATGGTCTTCGGGCAACTGCCCGCGTCTGAAGGACGCAACTTCCTTAACCGTAGGTCGCGACCTACGGCAGCACACCGGCAGGCTATCCCCAGTAGGCTGCCCCAACAGGCCGTCCCGCGTCCCGAAGTCTCGCGGCCCGTGTCAAAAAATCAGCAATTCATCCCACCACAGCAGTGGATCACCTGACCCGTCACATATGACGACAGGTCGCTTGCGAGGAAGAGCGCCACGTTGGCCACATCCTCGGGCGTACCGCCGCGACGCAGCGGAATCTGTTGCTCCCAAGCCTTACGGACATCCTCGGGGAGGGCATCCGTCATGGCGGTGATGATGAAGCCAGGGGCGATGGCGTTGTGGCGGATGTTGCGCACACCCATCTCCTTGGCCGCGCTCTTCGTAAAGCCGATGATGCCGGCCTTCGAAGCGCTGTAGTTGCATTGGTTGGCATTGCCCGAAACGCCCACCACCGAACTCATGTTGATGACGCTGCCACCAGCCTGTTTCCACATGACGGGTTGCACAGCCTTGGTGAAGTTGAACACCGACTTGAGGTTCACGTTGATGACGGCATCCCACATCTCTTCGGTCATGCGCTTCAGCGCGGTATCCTTGGTGATGCCGGCATTGTTGACGAGAATGTCGATGCGACCGAAGTCCTTCACGATTTCGTCAACAACCTGCTGTGTTTCAGCAAAATTGGCAGCATTTGAGGCGTAAGCCTTGGCCTCAACGCCTAAAGCCTTCAGTTCCTTTTCGGTTTCCAAAACGACATCGTTCAGTGCAATATCGGTGAAGGCAATCTTGCAGCCTTCTTGTGCAAAACGCATGGCGATGGCCTTGCCAATGCCACGACCGGCTCCCGTAATCAGAGCCACTTTATTTTCCAAAAGTCCCATTGTCAGATTTAAGATTTAAAGATTCAAAGATTTAATGATTTGCGACAAGTAATTTGAACACGGATTTCGCAGAATGAACGGATGGATTTGCGATTTATTGCAGATTGCCACTGAATTTGCGGCAAGCCGCAAAAATCCGATAAATCCGTGCAATCCGTGTTCAAAAACATCTTGTGTTTCAATTATTTCTGTATCGTATAGCGCTCAATCAGTTCGTACAAATCCCCGACAGTCTTCACATTGGCGGTGTCGGCTTCGGTAAACTTCACGTTGAACTCGCGTTCAAGAAGCATGGAAAGTTCCACGAAGTCGAGCGAATCGGCGCCCAAATCGTTGAAGAAGTTTTTCTCAGGCGTAATCTCGTTCTCGCTGATTTTCAGCTTGGAAGCAATCAATGCCCTTGCCTTGTCTTGAATTGTGGCCATAATTCAATTTCAAATTTCAAATTCAAGATTTCAAATTATGTAAAGACGCAACATTTTGCGTCTCCACGATTATTTTCGTGTATCGGGCAACAAGGCAAACGAGAGGTCGCCTTTGACGCACATCTTGCCGCCAACGCTGAGCACTGCCGAGCAGATGTAGATGTTGGCGCGATGGTAGGTCAGCGTGGCTTCCACCTCTACGGTGTCGCCAGGCTTCACGCTGTTCTTGAAGCGCACCTTGTCGATGCCGGTGTAGAAAGTCAGCTTGCCGATGAGGTCGTCCTTCATCAGCAGGGCGCACGACTGGGCCATGATTTCGCAAAGGATGACGCCCGGCACGACGGGTTCGCCCGGGAAATGGCCTTGCAGGAAGAACTCCTCGCCCGTCACGTGGTATTTGGAATGGGCCACATGGTTCTCGTCGAGGGTCATCTCGTCGACCAAGAGCATAGGCTCGCGGTGCGGGAGATACTGTTTGATTTCGTCTCTGTTCATTGTATGTTGTTGAATTGTTGATTGTTGAATTGTTGTTTATTGGACGCGGGACTTCGGGACACGGGACACGAGACTTGGTTCGTCCCGTGTCTCGCGTCTCGCAGTCTCGTGTCTATTATATTTTTCTGATTGCCAAGCAAGCGTTATGTCCGCCGAAACCCAAGGAATTGGAAATGGCGATGTCGACATTGGTCTTGACGGGCGTGTTAGGCGTATAGTTCAGGTCGCACTCGGGGTCGGGTTCATCCAAGCCGATGGTGGGCGGGATGATGCCGTTGTTCAAGGTCATCACGCTGATGATGAGCTCGATGGCACCAGCGGCACCGAGGGCGTGGCCCATCTCTGACTTCGTGGAGCTGATGTGTGCACGGCGAGCTTCTTCTTCGCCCATCGCAATCTTGATGGCCTTGGTCTCGCCACTGTCGTTCATTGGCGTACCTGTGCCGTGGGCATTGATATACAAGGACTCACCAGCCTTATAGCCGGCTTCGTCCAGAGCCTGTTTGATGGCCAAGCTCTGCGTTGTTCCATCGGGACGCGGAGCGGTGTTGTGGTAGGCGTCGCACGAATTGCCATAGCCACAAATTTCAGCATAGATTTTCGCGCCACGTGCTTTTGCGTGTTCATATTCTTCAAGGAGGACGATGCCCGAGCCTTCGGCGATGACGAAACCAGCACGATTCTTATTGAACGGCAACGATGCTCTCAGCGGGTCTTCCGACTTGGTCAAGGCCTTGCAGTTGGCGAAACCGGCGATGGCAACAGGATTGATGCCAGCCTCTGTACCACCCGCGATGATGGCGTCAGCATAGCCGTGCTTGATGGCGCGATAGGCCTCGCCAATCGAGTGGGTACCCGTGGCACAAGCCGTCACGATGGGCACGCACGGACCCTGTGCGTTATATTTGATGGCGACGCTGCCCGAAGCCATATTGCCAATCATGGTGGGAATCATCAAAGGCGAGATCCAACGCGGGCCTTCGTCGTAGAACTTCTTGACCTCGCGCAAGATGGTGTCGAAACCGCCAATGCCTGAGCCGACATAAACGCCCAAGCGACTGGGATCCATTTGCAGGTCTTCGTTGTCCTTCATGGCTTGGTAGGCCGCGGACATGGCGTAGATGGCGAAACGGTCGTTGCGCTTGACAAAGCCCTTGTCGACGCCCGATGCCTCGGCATCGAAGTCTTTCAGTTCGGCGGCAATCTTCACGGGAAGGTCCGTGGTGTCAAAAGATGTGATGGGCGCAATGCCGCAATAGCCGTCCATCAGGTTTTTCCATATCGTGGGCAGGTCGTTGCCAATCGGCGAAACAGCGCCCATGCCAGTGATTACTACTCTTCTTGTTTGCATATTTTGTTGTTTTTATATTCCTTCAATCAATAACATTCGGCTGCCACAATGTGACAGCCCTACAACTGTCAACTGACTAAAACTCCCATTCCCAAAGGCAGGCGGCGGAGACGAAACCAGCGCCAAAGGCACTCATAACGATCTTCTGTCCAGCCTTGACTTTGCCATCGGCAATCATTTCATCGAGCATGATCGGGATGCTGGCCGACGAGGTGTTGCCGTATTTCTGGATGACGGTGGGATACTTCTCTTCAGGACCGCCCACAATGTGACGGATGCCTTCAATGATACGCTTGTTGGCCTGGTGCAACATGAACCAGTCGATGTCCTCGTGCTGCAACCCGTTGCGTTTCAGCAAAGCATTGATGTCCTTCGCCGACTCGGAGACAGCGGTGCGGAACAATTCCTTGCCTTTCATCACGAGCGGCTGACCCTTGATGTATTCCTTCTCAAAAGGCGTGGTCTCCATACCTCTTTCATAATACAACACATCGCGGTCGCTGATCATCGTGAGCTTCACGTCCTTGAAGGCACTGCCTTCGGTGACGACCACCGCACCGGCGCCGTCGCCGAAGAGGACGCTGCAGTCGCGTTCCTTCCAATCGCAGTATTTGGTGGGTTCCTCGGCGCAAAGGATGAGGATGTTCTTGGCGTGACCCGCCTTCATCATGCCATCGGCGAGCATCAGCGCGTTGACGAAACCCGCACAAGCCACGTTGATGTCGAGGCCGGCGCAAGTGAGTCCAATGCGCTTCTGCACAATGCAACTCAATCCAGGAGTGACATGGCGGTTGGCCACATTCGAGACCAAGAGGAAATCGATTTGGTCGGGACGCAAGCCCGAAGCCTTGATGGCCTTGACGGCGGCATCAACGGCAATGTCGTATAAATCTTCAGTAGATAATAAGTGACGCGCTTGTATGCCTGTGCGCGTGGTGATCCATTCGTCGCTTGTGTCCAAAAACTTGGCCAAGTCGTCGTTGGTCACTCTGAGGGCGGGCAGTGCGCTTCCAGTTCCGATAACTTTCATTTCGATTCGGTTAAAATTAAAAACTCGTTTTCTGTCGATTAAAAACGATGCAAAAGTACCATATCGCACAATAGCAGGTGAAAAAAGTGCCGAATCCCGCCAAAATGTGGCGAAATTCGGCAATTTGGGGTGAAATTCGGCAAATTTTGTGGCGAAAAACTACATCCCACCCATGCCTTGTGGTGCGCTGCCCGAGTCGTCGGCACCTTGGCGGGCACGTTGTTCAAGCTCCATCTTGCCGAAACGGAAGGTCACGCCGACCGAGACGCTGCGGCTATTGTACTTCGAATTGGAGGTGGAAACCACATACGGGCTGCTACTCGTATTGCCCCAACTGTTCCAGTTGAAAATATCGTTGGCATTGACGAAAACCGACAGCTTTCGGTCGAAGAAGTCGGCGCGAAGGCCGGCGTTGATGCCATAGCGGGCATGACGCTCCATGAAGAGCGACTGCGTGGGCGAACTATAGTAGCCCGAAGCCGTCACCTCAAGTTTGTTCCACAGTTTGGCCCACAAGTTCAAGCGGAAGCTGTAGGACCACATGTCGGATTCATAGGGCTGGCCGTTGTATTCCGTATAAATATAGGAATTGTACAGGTTAGCGTAAAAGCGCATGTTGAAGAAACCGCTTGGGCGATACATCACGTTGGCTTCCAAGCCCGTACTGTGGCTCTTGCCCACGTTGACGGGATAAGCGAATGACACTGGACGACCGTAAAGCCAATACATAGTGCTGTCGGACGAAATCTCTATCGTGTTGACTTCGTTTGACTTGCCGCGATAATAGGCCGACAAGCCCACCGAGCCGAACTTGTCCCAGTATTTCGTCCAGCCCGCCTCGATGGCGTTGGTGAAGACGCGCTCCAAGTCGGGATTGCCGCTACTGTAGTTGTCCTCGTGATACATCGGGAAGGCGCTCAACTCTTCCGCATCGGGTGCCGAAATGCGCCGCGTGTAGCTCAGCTTGAAGTTGTGCATCGACTTGGTGCGATACGACAAGTGAATCGACGGACGGACGCTGAAAAAATGCTTCGAGAAGTTGTATTGCGTCGAGTCGGGATACTGGCCGCTGACCAATTCGCTGACGAAGCGGATGCCCGGCTTGACCGTGAAACCGCCAAACTTGTGCTGCAAGGTGATGAAAGCCTCGTTGTTTAGTGTGCTGAAATTGGCTTTGTAGGAACGATAGACGTCGTTGTCCCAATTCCAAGCGTCTTCGTCGCTGTATGGGTTTGCCACAGTGTCGGTGATGAGATACTGCTTTTCAGGATCGATGCCAACCGTGTAACCCACTGAAATCTCGCCGTTTTCGGAATAGGGGCGGTTGTAGATGATTTCGCCTTCCGCACCAAACGAGCTATAGTTGCTCTCTTGTTGCATCACCTTCTTATATTCGTATGGCTGGGTAAACGTCCTCGTAATCGTGCCGCCGTTGCCGCCACCCCAGCCCATGGCATTGACGCTAACCGATAGGTTGTGGCCGTTGTCGTCGAACTTGTGCTGGTAATACACGCCTCCATTGGCGAAATAGTTGCGGTTCCAAGCATTGCTACTTTCAGCGAAAGCTGTGGTTAATGTGTCGGGGATAAATTCTTCGCGGAACACCGACATACTGTTGGTGTTTTTGCCCCAATTGGGCCAACCGCTGAGCCAAATATTGATGCTGTTGGCTGTATCTATCTCATAATCAAGGCTAAAATAGCCACCCGTATTGAAACCTTTGTTGTTGTAAGTCGAAGTGTCGATTTCGTGGCTGGCCAAAAGATGTTCCTGCGTAAACAACGATTGGTCACTATAGCTGTTGCCTTTCCAAATGGAATAGCCGCCGTTGATATAGGCGTTGAACGTCAGCTTGTCATTCGACCAAACGTATGACATCCAAGGCGTTACCGACGGCCTTGTGGAGCCATTCACGCCGAAACTGAAGAACTCGTTCTTCTGGATTTTGGCGTTGGTCACGATGTTGATGATGCCGTCGGCGTTGGAGCCGTAGCGCGCCGAGGGGTTCGTGATGACTTCTACCCTATCGATGCTGTTGGCGGGCATGGTCTGGATGTAGGTCTTGAGGTTTTCGGCGGTCATGTGCGAAGGTTTGTCGTTGATCCACACCTCCACGCTCGACGTGCCGCGCAGGGTGATGTTGCCCTCCACGTCGACCTCCACGCCCGGCGCGTTCTGCAAGGCATCGGAAGCCGTTCCCGTCTGGATGCTCGGGTCTTCAGCGACGTTGTACATGGTCTTTTCCCCTTCCACGGCAAAGAGCGGACGTTTTTCGGTGACGACCACCTCATCGAGTTTGGTGGCACCTTCAGAGAGTTTCAACTTGCCAAGGTCTTGGTTGCCTTTCACGGTCAGCAGCTGCTCAAAGGTCTGGAAACCAATGGCTGAGACCGACAGGCGGTAGTCGCCGTTGGGCGCTATGAGTTCGAAACGGCCTTTGTCGTCGGCAGATGCGCCGCTCACGAAGACGCTGTCGGCCTGCCTGAACAGTCCCACATTGACGAAGGGAATGCCCTTGCCGTTGGCCTCCTCAACGATGGTTCCCGTGATTTTGTTTTGCGCCAAGGCTGGCATAATAAAGCACCCGACAAGTGCCAGAAGCATGAAAATGCGTTTGTTCATGATCGTAGATTTTGCGATGAATGAATTGTTTTGAGTTAGTTTCCTTGATAACGGCGACACCTTATATATATTGCCGTTTGAAAGATTTTTATCGACCTTATTCATTTGAATTTTAATTTGTTTTACTGCATTAGTTTATTAAGACACTGCAAAAGTACGGATTTTTTTGATTTGGTCAAGAACATAATTGATTTTTTTCTTGACCGTTTGTAGAGACGTTGCGCGCAACGTCTCTACTGACGAATCAATTGTTCACAAAACGCCTCCAATTCCTCCTTTGACGACCATTCCCGCATGATGAAGAAACAGCCATTCTCAAGGTTGCTCATGATTTTCCATTCCTGAACTACCACGCCATCGATGGAAACGGCACCTCTTTTGCCAGTGAGATGCTTGGCAAATTCACGCAATAGTTGGCCTGCTTCGGGAGTCAGCCACACGATCATCGGAACGGAGCCGTTGCTTGGGTATTTGGGAGGTTTGGTTACAACCACCCCTTGCACCATCGGCTTGCCTTCCATAGCTATCGAACTGATCGCCGGACCTTCCTGGGAGTTCTTTTTCAGCAAATATAGTTGCACTCCCTTAGGATTGTTTTCGTCTTGTCTCCAGCTATGCATCGCCTCATCGCCAATTTCCATTTTTACCTCCTGCCGCCCTTCCATCAGAATATATGAATCATTATTTAAGATTTGCCGCAATTCTGGGACATCCTTTTCGGGGACGACCGTATCGGCAAAGACTTCCCAGATGGCCAGTTTCCCTTCCGTCAAATGGTCATCTGCAGCCCGTACATATTCCACGGTGCGCCACATCGGCGGCAGTTTCAAATATGTACCGACAATTGTGTAGGCCCAAATGTCGAACCCGATGAACACGACAATCATGGCAATGTAGAACCACTTTTGCTTCTTGTCGAAGTCCGATTTCTTGTCCGGCGTTTCATCAGATGCCTCAATTTGTCGTATGATTTCGTTGCAAGGTCTTGTCTTATAACGGACTTCTGCGATGCCTATAGACACAAACGCTACAATTATGAAACCTATAGCAATAGGCAATGCGGTCATATTCGGTAAAGAGATTGTCTTACCCAACAGAGCCAAAAAAATTCCAAAAGTCAAGATTAGCCCCGTGGAATAGTTGAGTATTGTAAAGACAGAGAAAAGTTTCTTGAAACTTCTGACATAATACACGAGATTGAGCAAATCATTGTTTTCCAATACTTTGTATCGAATTTTTCGGGTCATCCACAACTCTATGAAAAGACAGGTCAAACAGAATGACACCACAAACACTCGTATTGAAAGGCTATTGCCAAGGTACTCTTTGACAATCAGCAGTCCCAAAATCGCAGCCAATGGGTAAAGGATGACTTGCAACCAACGGTATCTCTTGTAGAAATCGATGCTATGCCTGATAGACGACTTCATCAGCCTGTCATTGACGATTTCCTGTTGGTCGAATTGCTGTTTCAACGTCTCGTATTGCGCTTTCAGTAGGTCGAGTTCGTTCAGATTGTTGTTTTCGTTGTTTTCCATAATGATTCCCTTTCATTCGTTTTTCGACATTTTCACCAGTTTATCCTTGATGCGCGCTAACCTCACCCCCACATTGTTGGGCGTGATGCCGATGATGGCCCCGATTTCGTCGTAAGTGATGCCTTCGAGCCAAAGCAGGATGAGGCTTCGGTCGATGAGGTCGAGGCGAGAGATGCGGTCGTAGAGTTCACGGATTTGCTGCGTCCGTGGGTCGTCGGCCTCGTAAGGGTCAATGTCGACGGTCAGCGGCACGGTCTCAATGCGGCGGCGTTCCTTCTTGTCCTGGTTGATGGCCGTGTTGAGCGCGACGCGATAGATCCAAGTCTGCGCGGTGCTTCGTCCCTCGTAGTTGTCGAAGCCGTTCCAAAGCCGGATGAGGATTTCCTGAAACAGGTCGTCGATTTCGGCCTTGTTGCGCGAGAACATGTAGCACACCGTGTAGATGGTCCGCTTGTGCTGCCGCACCAAGAGTTCAAACTGATGTTCCTTGTCGTTGTTCATAATGCGTTTTCCGTTGCAACGTTCATCATGTTAGACAACCATCGTAAGGATTTATTACAGCCTTCCCAAAAACACTATTTCAATTTCTCTTTCACAAATTCATCGAAATGCAGGATTTGTTCGCTACGTAAGCCGTTGAATAAATTTGATGGAAAGTTCAATCATGGCGGTATGTTTTTAGCAGTAATTGTTTTATTCAAGAAACGCATCAAAAATACCGCTTTTCTTGAACATATCGACCATTTGTTTTGAATTCGCATCAATTTTAGATGCCGAACTGATACTTTTTTGAAAAACGTGGTGCCTATAACCAACATAGGCGAGAACATTTCGGAAGTGCAATTATTCCTATTTTTGCAGCCAATTAACGGAATAGTAACGCATAAAAATTTGTCTGACAGCCAAAAAACAAAAAAACGCACTCCAAAATCTTGGAATGCGTTTTTATTTGGTTTGGTACAGACGTTGCGCGCAACGTCTCTACAAATAATGGCTGATTTATTCGCCCAACTTGATGCGAACGAAGTTGCACACCGTGGCTTCCTTGTCGGCGGCCTGGATGTATTCGGCGACGGTCTTGGGGTCGGCGACGAGAGAGACCTGGTTGAGCAGGCAGCTCTCCTTGAAGAACTTGTTCAGACGGCCTTTGGCGATGTTTTGGACCATGCCTTCGTTGAGGTTCACGGTTCCGGGAACGGTAGCCTTGATCTCGCGGGCCTGAGCGCCTTGCTCGGCGGTGATGTAACCCTTGGTGATGTTCGAGTCGATGTGGTCATCGCTGTCGACGTGGTTGGGGTTGATGCCAGCCTTGCGGAGGGCTTTCTCGACTTCCTTGCCGATGAGCTCTTCCTTGGTCTTGTCGACGGCAACGGCAAACTCACGGTCCTTCACCTCTTGCGGGATGGAGGCTTCGCTCACCGACAGCGGGTTCATGGCGGCGACGTGCATGCACACTTCGTGGCTCACTTCCTCAACGCCGTTGAAGACCTTGTTCATCTCGACGATGGTGGCGAGGCGGTTGCCAGGGTGGTTGTAGTTGGCCACGTATGCACCTTCGAGCACCTTGAAAGCACCCAGTTCGGTCTTCTCACCGGTGACGGCGCTCTGGTTGGCGACGAGGGCCTCGACGGTCTGGCCATTGAGTTCCATGGCCTTCAGGGCTTCGATGTCCTTCACGCGGTTGGCGACGGCCATGTCGAGCACGTCCTTCGTGAACTTCACGAAGTCGGCGTTGTTGGCCACGAAGTCGGTCTCGCAGTTCACCATGATGATGGCGGCATACTTGTGGTCCTCAGTGGCTTTCGACAGCACGCAGCCTTCGCTGGCGTTGCGGTCGGCGCGCTTGGCGGCCTTGGCCATACCCTTCTTGCGGAGGATGTCGATAGCGGCCTGGATGTCGCCATCGGTCTCGACGAGGGCCTTCTTGCAGTCCATCATGCCGGCACC
>DGXB01000037.1 GCA_002396205.1 Bacteroidales bacterium UBA4243 | reverse complement strand
AGGTCGATGATGTGAATGCCATTGCGCTCCATGAAAATATAAGGAGCCATGTTCGGATTCCATTTTCTCTTGAGGTGGCCGAAATGACAACCGGCATCCAACAGTTCTTCAAATGTTACTTGTGTCATGTGTTGTTTTCTTTTTTAATGTTTACTTTCACTAAATACAATCGCCGAGTAGTCTTAACGATAAGAATCTCAGCAATTTGGATACTAAACAAAATCGCTCGGCTTCTGAGGGCTTAACGTTTGCTGAATTGGAACTTCTTACGTGCACCAGGCTGACCGGGTTTCTTACGCTCGACCATACGCGGGTCGCGGCGCATCAAGCCCTTGGCCTTCAGGGTGGGACGATACTCGGGGTTGATCTCGCACAGGGCGCGGCTGATGGCGAGACGCAGGGCCTCGGCCTGGCCGTTGATGCCGCCACCGTCGAGGTTGACCTTGATGTCGTATTGGCCGAGGGTCTCGGTCAGCATCATAGGTTGTTCAACCACATAGTGGAGGATGCTCGTCGGGAAGTACTCCTTGTAGTCGCGCTTGTTCACCGTAATGTTGCCACTGCCGGCCTTCATGTAGATACGGGCCACGGCAGTCTTTCTTCTACCTAAAGCGTTGATAACTTCCATGATTAATTCTTGTATTGCTTATGAGTGTTGATTTTGAGTTCTTGGGGCTGTTGTGCCTCGTGCTTGTGTTCAGGACCTTCGTAGACGTAAAGGTTCTTGAAGATGGCGTCGCCAAGACGATTCTTCGGGAGCATGCCGCGCACGGCGTGTTCGAGGACGAAGATGGGCTTGCGCTTCAGCTGCTCGGCCACGGTGCGGGTACGTTGGCCACCCGGGTAGCCCGTGTAGCGCATGTAGTACTTCTGGGTCAGTTTGTTTCCTGTCAGCACGACTTTCTCTGCATTGATGATGATGACATTATCACCACAATCGCTGTGGGGAGTAAAGCATGCCTTCCTTTTGCCACGCAGAATCATGGCAACCTCGCTTGCCAAACGGCCGAGGATTTGTCCTTCGGCATCAACCACATACCACTTCTTGTTGGCATTCTCTTTGTTGACGCTTACTGTCTTGTAACTTAAGTAGTTCATTTTGTGTTTAATAATGTTTATCCAATTCTATAAGACACTACCCTATTTTAGGGCGTGCAAAAGTACAACTTTCTTCCTTACGCTCCAACTTTTTTTGTGCATTAATTCATGTTCGCCCATAAATCAATGCGTTAGCGCGTTCAGAAGACAGACTTTGGATGATTGAACGAGGCTGCAAAAGTACTACATTTTTGGTTACTGGCAATACTTTGAGTGATTTTTTCTATTTTTGCAGTCGCAAATTATCAACGACAATGTCCATACAAATCAACCATATCACCAAGCGTTACGGCGAGCAACTCGCCCTCAACGACGTTTCGCTCACTATTAATAAAGGTATCGTCGGTCTGCTCGGGCCCAACGGCGCGGGCAAGTCGACACTGATGAAGATCATCACCTGCTTCATCCCGCCCACCTCGGGCACGGTGAGCGTAGAAGGCCACGACGTCATGGACGACCCGATGGCCGTCAAGCGCATCGTGGGCTATTTGCCAGAACATAACCCGCTCTACCTGGACATGTACGTCCGCGAATACCTTGAGTTCGTGGCCGGCGTGCACCAGCTGAAAGGCGAAGCCGCCCACAAACGCATCGAGGCGATGATTGACGAGACGGGCCTCGGCATAGAAGCGCACAAGAAAATCGGGGCCTTGTCGAAGGGCTACCGCCAGCGCGTGGGCCTCGCCCAAGCCATGATGCACGACCCGCAGGTGCTCATCCTCGACGAACCCACCTCGGGCCTCGACCCCAACCAGCTCATCGACATCCGCAACCTCATCAGCAGCCTCGGCAAGGAGAAGACCGTGCTGCTCTCCACCCACATCATGCAGGAGGTGGAGGCCATCTGCGAACGCGCCATCATTATCAATAAAGGTGTGGTGGTGGCCGACGACAAGATCGAAAACCTGAAACAGGACAACGCGGCCAGCAACGTCGTCATCGTGGAGTTTGAGAGCGAGGTGAGCGAAAGCCTCTTGCGCAGCATCCCGATGGTGAGCAAAGTGCAGCAAGTGAAGGCCAACCACTGGATCCTTGAGCCGCAGGGCGACGCCGACATCCGCGCCAACCTGATGCGGTGGTCAGTGGAGCGTGGCCTCATCATCAAGACCTTGCAGAAAGAGGACTTGAGCATCGAGGAGGCGTTCCAGAAGCTGACAAAATAAATTTGAGCGCGATAGCATCGCGCTCAAATTTATTTTGTACCTTTGCAGCCTCAATCGTGGAAAGATTTGATTTGATTGCAACCACAAGAAAAAATGCTAAACCAATGCTTTTTCCTTCCCTTTCAGTCAACAGCTTCCCACACAAATTTATTATTAACTAACTAATAAACAATTTGTTATGGGTTATTATTTCACTTCAGAATCCGTCTCGGCAGGTCATCCCGACAAGGTTGCCGACCAAATCTCGGATGCCGTATTGGACGCGATTCTCAGCAACGATCCCACCTCGAAGGTGGCTTGTGAGACCTTAGTCACAACGGGGCTCGTCGTCGTGGCGGGCGAAATCCGCACCAACGGCTATGTCGAAATCCCCGACGTGGCTCGCAAGGTCATCGAAAAAATCGGCTACAACAAGTCGGAGTACCAATTTGACGCCCAGTCGTGCGGTGTGCTCTCTGCCCTCCACGGACAGTCGAACGACATCTTCCAAGGCGTTGGCCGCCAAAATCCTGAAGAACAAGGCGCCGGCGACCAAGGCATG
>DGXB01000016.1 GCA_002396205.1 Bacteroidales bacterium UBA4243 | reverse complement strand
GCCGTGCGCCTCATCGTCGAACGCGAAGAAGAAATCAAGAACTTCGTGCAAAGCAGTGCCTATCGCGTGACGGCACAATTCACTTTCGCCAAGGACGGGCAAGAATACACCCTTTCAGCCGAACTGCCGCATCGCTTCGAAAACGAGAAGGAAACGATGAAGTTCTTGGAGTCGTGCATCAACGCCACCTACAAAGTGGACGACATCGAAAAGAAGCCCGCCGTGCGCTATCCCGCCCCACCGTTCACCACCTCGACGTTGCAACAGGAGGCAGCCCGCAAGTTGGGGTTCTCGGTAGCCAACACGATGCGCATCGCGCAACAGCTTTACGAATCAGGTAAGATCACCTATATGCGTACCGACTCGGTCAACCTCAGCAGCCTCGCTTTGGGTATGGCCAAGAAGGAAATCGAGAAAAACTATGGCGCCGAATACGTGAAGACGCGCCAATACCACACCAAGAGCAAGGGAGCACAAGAGGCTCACGAAGCCATTCGTCCGACCTATCTCGACCAACACACCATCAAAGGCACCGCCGACGAACGCCGTCTCTACGAACTCATTTGGAAGCGCACCATCGCCTCGCAAATGGCTGACGCCCAGATGGAACGCACCAACGTGAACATCGGTATCTCGACCAACGACAAACAGTTTGTGGCCACAGGCGAAGCCATCCTTTTCGACGGTTTCCTAAAAGTTTATCGCGAGAGCTTCGACGATGTCGCAAACGAAGAAGACACCCCCATCCTGCCGCCCATCGAGGTGAACACACCACTCGAAGTGGAAAAGATGGAAGCCCAGCAACGCTATACGCGCCCGCCGTTCCGCTACAACGAAGCCAGCCTCGTAAAAAAGATGGAGGAATTGGGCATCGGACGTCCTTCGACCTACGCGCCCACCATCTCCACTATCCAAAAGCGCGAGTATGTGACCAAGGGCGACATAAAAGGCACTTCACAGGAGTTCCAAATCATCTCGTTGAAAGGCAATAAGATAAGCGAAAAGAAAGGCAAGGAAACCATCGGGACCGAAAAAGGCAAGCTCATGCCTACCGACATTGGCGTGTTGGTCAACAAATTCCTGCTCCAGTATTTTGAGAGCATCATCGACTACAACTTCACGGCCAACGTGGAGAAAGAGTTCGACCAAATCGAGGAAGGCCAGCGCCAATGGAACGCCATGATCAAGGACTTCTATAAAGGCTTCCACCAGCAAATCATCAGCACGACAGAAAACTCCGGAAAGTTCAGCGGCGAGAAGCTATTGGGCGTCGACCCGGCCACGGGCAAGAATGTGTATGTGAAAGTCGGACGTTTCGGTCCGGTAGCACAGATTGGCGACACCGAGTCGGACGAGAAGCCACGTTTCGCTGGCCTCAAGAAAGACATGAGCATCGAGAGCGTCACCTTGGAGGAAGTGCTGAAACTGTTCGATTTCCCGCGCAGCCTTGGTGAGTTTGAGGGCAAAGAAATCACCATTGCCGTGGGACGTTTCGGGCCGTATGTGAAGCACGACAACAAGTTCTACAGCCTCGCCAAGACCGACAACCCCGCCTTGGTGGATTACGACCGCGCTGTCGAAATCATCAACGAGAAACGACAGAAAGACCTCAACAACATCATCCGCACCTTCGACCAAGACCCCGACATGCGTGTGCTCGACGGTCGTTTCGGGCCTTACATCACCTACAAGAAGGCCAACTACAAGATCCCGAAAGGCACCGTGCCCACCACGCTGAGCTACGAGGACTGCCTCGCCATCGTGGAAGACCCGAAGAACGCACCGAAGAAAAAGGTGATAAGAAAGAAATGAGATAATATCAAGCGGTAGGAAGAGCTTTTCTGCCGCTTTTTTGTTGAGATAGGAGCACAAACCAAATAAATTCCTATCTTTGCAATCTTGAAATAAGGTTCGGCCCTTCGACAAGCTCAAGGACTTTTGCTTTTAGTTAAAGAGCCTGTCGGAAATCCAATATGAATCTTTAAATCTTGAATTTTAAATCTTAAATCTGAAATACAATGGAAAAGAAAGACCTACTGAAAGACGTTGTCGAACACATCGACATCAAGAAGTACGATTCGACTGAACTCATCAACGCCATGCGCAAGATGTCGTTCACCTCGCGCGACACCGCCCGCGCCGCCGACATCCTCTGCCAGATGATTGCCGAGAAGGACTGCACCAACATCCTCACCATTGCCGGTTCCACCTCAGCCGCCGGCTGTATGCAGGTGTATGTCGACATGGTTCGCAACAAGATGGTTGACGCAGTGGTGGCCACTGGCGCCAGCATCATCGACATGGACCTCTTCGAAGCCCTTGGCTACAAGCACTACATTGGCACGAAGGAGAACGTCATCCCCGACACCAAGCTGCGCGAACTCTACATCGACCGCATCTACGACACCTTCATCGACGAGGAAGAACTGCAAGCCTGCGACCAAGCCACCTGCGACGTGGCCGACACCCTGGAGTGCCGTCCCTACAGCAGCCGTGAGTTCCTCTATGAGGTCGGCAAATGGCTGGCCAACGGTCACGGCGTGAAGAAAGAGAGCCTCATCCAGACCTGCTACGAGTGCGGCGTGCCGATCTTCTGCCCCGCCTTCAGCGACAGCTCGGCTGGCTTCGGCATCGGCAAGCACCAGTGGCTCCGCAAGAAAGCCGGCAAGCCCTACGTCAGCATCGACTCGGTGGCCGACTTCCTCGAACTCACCGAAATCAAGATGAACAGCCCCGAAAGCGGCCTCTTCATGGTCGGTGGCGGCACACCTAAGAACTTCGCTCAGGACACTGTGGTCTGCGCCGAAATCCTGGGTCACGAAGTGCCCATGCACAAATATGCCATCCAAATCACCGTGGCCGACGTACGCGACGGCGCCTGCTCGTCAAGCACGCTGCTCGAGGCTGGCTCATGGGGCAAGGTGAGCGAGGAACTGCAACAGATGGTCTATGCCGAAGGCACCACCGTCATCCCCGCCATCGTCAGCTACGCCTACCACAACGCACCGTGGAAAGACCGCGAGTATAAGAATTGGCAGAAACTTTATAAATAATCAATAGACGCGCTTGGCGTCATTGCGAACGCAGTGAAGCAATCCAGGGTAATAGCTTTATTCTCTGGATTGCTTCGTTCCTCGCAATGACGAAAAGCAACAGAAAAACCATCATGGACATTTCCCTGTTCCTCGACCCCGTTTCGGAAAACTGTTTCAGCACGTCGTTTCGTCCCGGCAAGCAGACCTTGGGCGAAACCATCAACATCTATCGCACCGAAGACACATTCCCTGACCTCGAAGGTGCAAATCTGGCTCTCCTCGGCGTTAAGGAAGAACGCGGTGCTGTCGACAACCGTGGCTGCGCCGATGGCATCGACCACATCCGCAAGGCACTTTATCCGCTTTTCAACCATTGGCCACAACTGAACATCGTCGACCTTGGCAACGTGAAAATCGGGAAGGAAGTCAACGACACCTATTTCGCCGTCAACCAAGTGCTTACGGAATTGCTGAAAAACAAAGTCGTCCCCATCATCATCGGGGCGGGACAGGACTTGACCTATACGATGTACGAAGTGTATGAGCCTACGGGCAAGCTCATCAACATTGCCGCTGTCGACCCGATGTTCGACATCGGCAACGACAAGGAAGCCCTCAATTCACATTCCTATTTAAGTCATATCATCCTCCACCAGCCCAATTTCCTGTTCAACTTCACCAACATCGGCTACCAGTCGTATTATGTTGACACAGAAAATATTGAACTGATGAAACAGTTGCTTTTCGATGCCTATCGTTTGGGCAACATCAAGCAGAACATCGAACTTACCGAACCTCTTATCCGCAACGCCAACCTTTTGAGTTTCGACATCGCGGCCATCCGTGCCGCCGATGCGCCAGGCGTGAAAAACGCCTCGCCCAACGGCTTCAACGGCGAAGAGGCCTGCCGCATGACGCGCTACGCCGGGCTGAGCTACAAGCTTTCGTCCATCGGCTTCTTCGAATACAATCCGCACTACGACATCAACGCACGCACGGCCAACCTCATCGCCGAGATGATCTGGTACTTCATCGAAGGCTTTGCCAACCGCCAGGACGACATCCCGACCTTGGAGAGCACCGACTTCCGCCGCTACAACGTGCAAATCGGCGAGGGCGAGGAGAACGTGGTCTTCCTCTGCCACAAAATCACGGGAAAATGGTGGATGGACATGTCGTTCCTCCAGCACGACGACCAACGCTACGAGCGGCACCACTTCATCCCCTGCTCGAAGGAAGACTACGACCAAGCCATGCGCAACGAGCTGCCCGACAAATGGTGGCAGTTTTATCAGAAGTTGATGTGATTTTTTGGAATTCGCTTCGCGAAAAAAATCCTTGAAAATCTACTTCGAAATCTTTAAAGGGAAACTTCTAAAAACAACCGTATTGCCATGAAAAAGAATCGGAAAAGAATTGTTATCTCAGTACTTGAGATTTTGGCCGTCTTGCTCCTTTTTGCTCCAGCCTATCGTTTGGCGTGTGGTATTGGTCTGAAAAAAGTCTATTCCGATAACGGCATTTCCATTTATGCTGATGATGTGCGTTATAAAGAAGAGGCCAAACAAATGGCTGAAACGCTTAAGGTACAGTTGTTGGAGGTTGACGGGGATTATTCTCCTAAAATCTCTATCTATTTCTGTAAAACGATGACAGGGTTTCAAATAAAGGCAATAACAATGGGCAAACCTCTTGCTTTGACACGAGCCAACCTGAAGACAACCCTGTTTCGACCATGCGACTGGGCGAAAAACTCCATTGAGCCGCGAAAGCCACAACTTTTGCCACGCAGCCTTTCCTCGGTTCTATTGCACGAAACACTTCATCATTATGAATGGAAAAAGCTTGGCTTGGTTCGTTTTTTTGTAAAAACACATTCAGAGAATTGGAAAATTGAAGGGTTTTGCGAATACCATGCCGCCTCGTCTTCGTTCCCGATAGACAAAGGGCTGCGTGTTTTCTGCGAAGAAGCCGACTATGGTTTTGTGACAAGCAATGAAATAAAACCAGAGTATTTCTATTTTGTGTCGCGACTACGAACCGACTATCTTCTCAATTTCAAGAAAGTCAGCGAAAGCGAGTATTGGTCAACAAAATACGATGAAGATCAATTAGATAACGAAATCAGACTGGCTTTAATGGAAAAGCGGTACGCTTTCGCGGTGCAGCAATGATCATCAACAACCCATTCTTGCAAATTTGCAATTCGCAACCAAGCCCCCATATCTCAATAAAATTCCGAGTTATGGACACTTTTGTGGATTTTTTGCTCTAATTACAGGTCTGAGTATTTTCCAAACCAGACAAAGATTGGCATATTCGTTTGACAAAAAATGCAAAAAGTGATGAAAAACCTATCCGAAAACCGCAAAAGTTGTATTTTTGCACGATTAAAAAAGAATTGAGATGGCTACTTTGATTGATGCTTTTGATGTGGATACTTGTCCGCCTTTACAAATGGTACCAAATCGTGTTTCCGAACTTGAACGGGCTATTCCCATGAGTGAACTTCTTGTTTTGGTGAAAGAGGACATTCATGCCATGTATGAAAAGGCTAAACAATGAAGAACCAAGTGCTTGCATTACCCGAAGTAAGGGATTACTTTTCCGAGTTGATACGGGTATTGTATGAAAAGGATTATTTCAGTTTTGAATCAGATGCCAATGCGTATGTAACTGACTTGTTTTCCGACATTGAGCAAAACCTTCCAACAAAGCCCAGAAAACCAGCCCCTTCTTATTTTGAAAGAAAAGATACGGGAAGGATATGTTTTACACATCCTTTAAAAAGAACAAACACACACAATGGTTTGTGTTTTTCAACATTTATACAGATAGCCTTTTAGATATTCGGACATTTCTCATTCGATATGTGAGCAACAATCATGTGATAGCAAAATATTTTGAGTTCTAAGATCAAACAATTCAATAATTCTAATATGAAAAAGTCATTTTCCATTTTTACCCTTTTGCTCCTGATGGCCACCGCAATGCAGGCCCAGGACGCAACCAACCAAAAGAAACCCGATTGGGCGAGATGGCACTATCTCTCCGAAGCTGAGATGTACGACACCTCGCGTGGCATGAACTTCGTCGAGACCGACCCGCCCACGGGCGAACCACGCTTCGTGGCCGAATTCGAGCCTATGCAAGGCGTGATGATCCGCTATCCCCTCGGCATCCCGACCAGCCTCGTGGCCCAGCTGTCAAACAACTGCATGGTGTATTGCATCGTCAGCAACTCGCAGCAAAACCAAGCCCAGAGCAGTTTCCAAAACGCAGGCGTCAACATGGACAACGTGAGATTCGTCAATGCGCAGACCGACTCCTACTGGGTGCGCGACTACGGCCCGTGGTACATCTTTGAAGACCGCCACCCCGCCATCGTCGACAACATCTATAACCGTCCGCGTCCCAACGACGACAACATCTCGGGCGTGTTCGCCGACTACTGGAGCATCCCGATGTACGGCATGAGACTCGAACACACGGGAGGCAACATGATGGAAGACGGCAGAGGCCACGGCGTGAGCGACGACCTCGTGTTTCAAGAGAATTTGCAAGACTACGGTATCAATGAGACTACTGTCCGCCAAAGAATGCAAGACTATCTTGGCATCAATCCCTATCATGTCACCATCGACCCGCAGGGCGACTACATCGCCCACGTCGACTGCTGGGGCAAATACCTCGCTCCCGACAAGATCTTGATTGCGCAACTGCCGCAAAGCAATCCTCGCTATCAATATTATGAACAGGTTGCCGAATACTTTGAGACCACCAACTGCTGCTGGGGCTATCCCTACCATGTGTATCGTGTGCAGGAACCTGGTGGCTACACTTTGGCTCCTTATACCAACAGTCTCATCCTCAACAAGACCGTGTATGTGCCGATGGGCAGCAACAGTACTTACAACAACGACGCCATCGCCGTTTATCAAGAGGCCATGCCGGGTTATGAAATCGTTGGCGTGAACGGCGGCTCGGCCGGCTGGGAGAACACCGACGCCCTGCACTGCCGCACCCGTGGCGTGATGGACTTCCACATGCTCTTTGTCGACCACCGCGACGTGATTTTTGGTGAACAGGAGTGGCAAGACTCCATACCCGTGGTCTCCAAGTTCATCGCCTACAGCGGTGCAAATTTGAAGCAAGATTCGCTCCTTGTCTATTACAGCATCGACGGCGGCGCTTACCAGACGGCCCACATGACCGCCACGGGCACCCCCGACGAGTATGTTGGCTACATCAAAGGCTACCAAGGCGAGTCGGAGATCAACTATTATGTGTTTGGTGCCGACGAATCGGGGCACCGCTACACGCAACCCGTCTTCGCCGACCTCGACCCGCACCATTTCACGATGGAGGCACATGAGCCTACGCCGCAAGGTGAACTGATTATTACACCCGATACGCTGTGGTTTGAACATAATGGCGACGAACAGGCTTTTACCATCGTAAACCAGACCAACACCGTGGTTCAAATCAATTCCATAACCGAGGAAGGTGGTTATTTGCTTTCTGACACTCCCAACCTTCCCTACAACTTGCAAGTTGGGGAATCCATTTCGGTTGGTTTCCTTTTCAGTTTTCCGCTAAAAGCAAATCGTGCATCAGATGATTATGTTTCAAGTTTGATAAAAGTTCAGACTTCTATCGGAGAAAAACATGTGATTGCGATGATAAGTAAACAAGGTATGGTGAATCTTGTGTACCAAAACGAAATGTATTTTGACGATCCAACTTTGGTCATTGAATCATCTTTCTTCAACAAATCTGTTTTTGTTCCTACAATCAGGGTTATGTCCATTACCGAGAAAGACACTGACTATTTGAACATCGAAACGAACCCCACACCCCCCTTCGACCTGGAATTTGAAGGAGAAGAAGCGTTCTTGTCCGTGAGTTTGAAAGATTTTGCCAAAGGTTATGTGAACACAAGCATCGAAATCGAAACGGACTATGGTGTCTTTGAGATTGCCGTCCACATTAACGAAGACATCCTCACCGTCACCGAACTCACCGCCGAAGCCAAGCTCTATCCCAACCCGACCACAGGCCAGTTCACCGTGGAAGGCGCGAATGTGGCCAAGGTGGAGGTCTATAACCTCGTCGGACAAAAGGTGCACGAAGCCGAGGGCAAGTCCGTCAGCATCGATGCCGCCGAATGGAACAAGGGCATTTATCTGGTCAATATCATTGGGCAGAACGGTGCCGTGGCGACCAAGAAACTGGTGGTGAAATAACATGTTCAGGTTTGTAGAGACGTGCCATGGCGCGTCTCTACAGGCAAACCTCTGTTTCGGTTAGCCTTATTCCCTTTTGGGTGAAAAACCAAAGAATCCCCGATTCCGTGTCGGGGATTCTTTCTATTTTTGCACAATAATGCACTGCTTTTGCGTCACTGCGAGGTACGAAGCAGTCCAGAAAGTGCTATTCTTCTGGATTGCTTCGGTCGTTCCTCCCTCGCAATGACGCAAAGTGCGTCCACAAACAAACCAATAATAACCTACTATGATGAAAATCAGACCAATATTAATCATTCTCTGCGCCCTCATGGCCTTATCCTCGTGCCAAAAGAAAAACGCCCCGCTGTTTCGCGGCGACTACTCGTTCAAGACCTCTGGCAGCGTCACCTTGGAGGAAATCGTGCCCCAAGGCGAAACGGGCGAGACCTTCACCGTTGGCCTGCCCAACGAAATCGGACAGCTGGAAATCAGCACCTTAGACAACGGCAAGGACAGCGTCCTCGTGGTGATGAACACCATGGGCGGCGAGGTGGTGGTCACCCATGCTTTCTGCAAGGACAACGAAATCTTCCTTCGTGACTTCAAGAAAAACACGCTGCTACTCACGGGCGACAGCCTCACGTTGAAGAACGACCTGCGCGTGAAGGCCACGGGGCGAATGTATGAGGACAACACGCTCATCCTCAACATGATTTACGACGGCGAGGCCGAAAGAAACGAACGCAGTTTCAAGGTCTTCGGTGATGATATCCGCATGGCGGCGATTAGAAATTAATAGCTATGAAAACCAAACACATACTATTGTTTTTACCCCTTCTGCTGTCCGCCTGCCACAGCGACCCGCAGCAACTCAAGGAGAAGCTGATTGGCGGTCAGGCGGAAGAGCGTGTCATCGCTGTTGGAGTGCTGCCCATCGACTCGGTGAGCGGCATCGTCAGCAACACCTATCCTGGTTATTTGGAAGAGGGTCAGTCCGTCGACATGGCCTTCAAATACGGCGGCACCTTGCAGACACTCAACGTGAAGGAAGGCAGCGCGGTGCGCAAGGGACAGGTGCTGGCCCGCGTCAGCTCGGCGCAGATGGAGAGCACGCAACGCTCGGCACAGGCCACGCTCGAACAGGCCCAAGATGCCTACGAGCGTCTGAAGAAGGTGCACGACAACGGCAGCCTCCCCGAAATCAAATGGCGCGAGATGGTGGCCAACCTTGAGAAAGCCCAAGCCGCCTTGGACCTGGCCAACGCCATGCTTGCCGACAACACCATCACGGCACCTTTCAGTGGCACCGTGGCCTCGCTCAACGCTGAGTTGGGCGAAAACATCACCCCGCTGAAACCCATCATGCGCATCATCAACACGGAAGGCCTGACGGTGAAGATCTCCGTCCCCGAAAACGAAATCGCCAAAGTGCGCGTGGGCGACACCGCCGAGGTGGTAGTTCCCGCCTTAGGCGACCGCCGTTTCATGGGCAAGGTGACCGAAAAAAGCATGACCGCCTCGCTGCTCACCCACAGCTATCCCGTCAAGGTGCTCATCGAGCAGCCCGACGAAGAACTCGTCCCCGGCATGATCAGCAAGGTGGTGCTCAGCGCCGATGTCAGCACGGGCATCATCGTGCCCGCCAATGCCATTCTTGTCAACGAGGACGGACGTTTCGTTTGGGTGGCCGAAGAAGGTCGTGCCACGAGGCGGAACATCACAATTTCGGGCTATTCCGGCTCGGGTGTCATCGTCAGCGAAGGCCTGCAGGCTGGCGACGTCGTCATTGTGGAAGGCTACCAAAAAGTCAGCGAAGGAATGAAAGTGACATATTGACACGAGACTACGAGACACGGGACTTCGGGGCAGGCTCGTCCTGAAAGGACGATATTTTATTAACCCGGTACAAGCGCAGCGCAGTGTCGGGATCAAACAAGAAGAAAACCAATGAGCAAACTCAAAGATAAAGGTATCATCAGCGGCAGCATACGGAACCAGAAAATCGTGTGGATTGTGGTGGCCGTAGTGGTGGCTTTCGGTATCTATGCCCTCGTCGACATGAAAAAGGACGAGTTTCCGGCCTTCACCATCCGCCAAGGCATCGTGGCAGGCGTCTATCCCGGCGCCAATTCCGAGGAGGTGGAGGCACAGCTCACCAAGCCCTTGGAGCAGCTGCTGTTTGCCATGCCTGAGGTGGACCGCAAAGGCACCTATTCCATCACCAAGGAAGGGATGTGCTACATCTATACCAGCCTCGATGAGTCGGTGAAAGACAAGGACGTCGCATGGTCGAAGATACGCCATAAAATCAACGAAGCCAAGACATTGAGCTTTCCGGCAGGCGTGTTGGCCATCGCTGTCATCGACGATTTCGGCAACACTTCGTCGCTGCTCATCGCTATGGAGTCGACCGACAAGACCTACCGCGAGATGCACGGCTACACCGACGACCTCACCCGTCGCCTGCGCGAAATCCCGCAGATGGGCAACGTGCGCGTGATGGGCGAGCAAAACGAGGAAATCGCCGTCACCGTCGACAAGGAAAAATTGTCGTTTTACGGCATCAGTCCCAACACGCTGATGCTGCAATACGCCTCGCAAGGCCTGCTGACCACCTCGGGCGCGATGGAGACCGACGACTTCGACCTGCCACTGCACATCGACAATCCCATGGTTAGCGAGCAGGAACTCGAAGAACAAATCATCTATTCCGACGCGGCAGGCAACACCATCCGCCTGCGCGACGTGGCCACCGTCGAACGCCGCATGGCCGAGCCTTCGAAAGTGGTCAACTTTGATGGTGACAACGCATTGATTATCAGTGTTGAAATGCGAAAAGGCTACAATATTGTCGCTTTTGGTAAGGAAGTCGACAAGGTGCTCAACGCCTTCAAACAAACTTTGCCCGACAGCGTGAAGCTCTACCGCATCACCGACCAGCCTAAGGTGGTGCAGAAGTCGGTCAGCTCGTTCCTCCGCGACTTGGTCATCTCCATGATCGTCGTCATCGCCGTCATGTTGCTGCTCTTCCCCATCCGCACGGCCCTCATCGCCAGCTCGGGACTGCCCGTTTGCACCGCCGTAAGCATCGGGCTGATGTATCTCTTTGGCATTGAGTTGAATACGGTGACATTGGCCGCTCTTATCGTGGTCCTTGGCATGATTGTCGACGACTCCATCATCAACATTGACGGATACATCGACAAGCTAAGCCAAGGCTACAAGCCCTTCGATGCCGCCGTGAGTAGTGCGAAGGAATTGTTCATGCCGATGTTCATCGCTACCGCCGCCATCGCCTGCATGTTCTTCCCGATGACGCGCATCATCACCGGCCCCTTGGGCGAGTTCGTTCAACTCTTCCCTTGGACCGTCGCCTTCTCGCTGATGTCGTCGTTGGCCTACGCCATGCTCGTCATCCCCTCGTTGGAAATCATGTTCATCAAGCCGGAGACCGACAAGCCAAAGCACAACGGTTTCGTGAAGGCACAGATGCGGTTCTTCAACTTCCTGCAAGGCCTCTACGACAAGATGCAGAGCCATTGCTTCAAGCATCCGCACTTCACCATCGGCTTGGGTCTCGGCTCCATCGCCTTGGGCGTGTTGATGTTCTTGGCCCTCAACGTGCAGATGATGCCTATGGCCGAACGCGACTGTTTTGCAGTGGAAATTCGTTTGCCCGAAGGCAGCAGCCTCGAAGCCACCACGCGCGTCAGCGACTCGTTGCAAGCGCTGATGTTAGCCGACGAACGCGTCACCTCCGTCACCGCCTTCATTGGCGAGAGCGCACCGCGCTTCCATACCACCTATTCGCCCAGTATCCCAGCCAAAAACCTTTCGCAGCTCATCGTCAACACGACTTCGAAGCAAACCACCGAAGCCCTGCTGAAGGAATGGGACGACAAGTATTCCTATTACTTCCCCGAAGCCCATGTGCGTTTCCGACAGCTTGACTATCAGGCCGTTTCGACACCAGTGGAAATCTACGTCTATGGCGACGACTACACGAAAACCGCGCCCGTAGCCCAGCAAATCAAGGACTATATGCTCACCTTGGACAAGGAACTGCGCTGGGTGCACACCGACTACGACGAACAATTGCCATCGGTGAAGGTGACCATGAAACCAGAGGAATGTGCCCGTTTGGGACTCACCAAAGGCTTCCTCTCGTTGGATTTGGCCACCACCCTCAACGGTCAGCCCCTGACCACCGTCTGGGAAGGCGACCGTGGCATCCCCGTGAAGCTTTACTCAAAGCAAAACTACGACCCCAACGACTACGAAAGCGTCCAGAACCAGCTCATCCCGACCATGGTGCCTGGCACCAACGTGCCGCTCCGCCAGGTGGCTGATATTAGCCCCGAATGGCACCCTGCACAGTTGGTCCACCGCAACGGCAAAAACGTCGTCACCGTGGCTGCCGACATGAAGTTCTGGAAGCCGCAAACGGTGAGCATGAAGAAGATACAGACCTACATCGACAACGAAGTGCGCCCCAACCTGCCCGAAGGCGTGAGCATCGAATACGGCGGATTGTCGTCGCTCAACACCAACGTCATCCCGCAGCTGCTCAAGAGCCTGATAGCCGCCATCTTGGTGCTTTTGGTGTTCTTGGTGGCCTATTTCAAGAAGATGAATTTGGCCGTGCTCACCTTAGGTTCCAGCACCTTGTGCATGTTTGGCGCCTTCTTCGGCGAGTGGATCTTCGGCCTCGACTTCGGCATGACCTCGCTTTTGGGCGTGGTCAGCCTCATCGGTATCGTGATGCGCAACGGCATCGTCATGTACGAATACGCCGAAACCCTTCGTTTCGATGAGGGCCTGCCCGTCAAGGAAGCCGCCATGAAGGCCGGCAGCCGCCGCATGAGGCCCATCTTCCTCACCTCCGCCACCACAGCCCTCGGTGTGCTTCCGATGATCATTACGAGAAATCCGCTTTGGATGCCCATGGGCGTGGTCATCTGCTTCGGCGTGGTGCTCTCGATGGTCATCATTCTGGCCGTGATGCCGGTGATGTATTGGCAAATCTTTAGAAAGAGTAAATAGTATGTCACAAAACCTACAAAACTATCAAAACTTCAATGTAGAAGTGAGGAAAGCGGCCAACTGGCGCTTTCCTGCGGCAACCCAGTTGGGTATGCCGCACTCGCCAAAAAGCAGTTTTGTGGGTTTTGCGAGTTTTGTGATAAAAAACAATGCAATGAGAAAAGTTGTGGTATTAATCTGTTCTATATGGTTGTCATTGCCTTTATTGGCGCAACAACGTCTCTCTGTTCAGGAATGCATCGACATGGCTTTGGAGAACAACATTGAGCTAAAAAACAGCTATTTGGAAATCGACAAGGCGAGGGCAACGAAAAATGAAGCCCGTGCCGAGTATTTCCCCACCGTGTCAGCACAGGCCTTGGCCTTCGATGCGCTCAACCCGATGCTGACCTTTGGCATCGATGACATCGACAACGCGCAGGTGCGGCGACTCCTTCATACGCTTTATGCCGAATATGGCGTCAACATGGGTCTCGACAAGGAATACTCCTTTATCCAAAACGGCGTGGTGCTCAACGCGATGGCGACGGAACCGATTTATGCGGGCGGTCGCATCCGCAATGGCAACAAATTGGCCAAGTTAGGCATCGAAGCCGCTGAATACCAATCGAAAGTGAAAGAAGACGAGGTGCGCCTGCAAACTGAGACGCTCTATTGGCAAATCGTGGCTTTGCAAGAAAAACGCTCCACTTTGGACCAACTCGATCGCCTCTTGGACACCTTGGACAAAGACCTCAGCGGCGCCATCGAAGCGGGCTTGGCCATGCCCACCGACCGATACAAGTTGAAGGTGAAGCAAAACGAGAGCCAGCTCAATCGCAAGAAAGTGGACGACGGCATCACCTTGCTGAAAATGGCTTTGGCACAAACCATCGGTGCCGATTGGCAAACGATGGAACTTGTGGATACTTTGGGATTGGAGATCAACCCCTCGACATTATTCAGGGACGCTTCTGAAGCCGTGGCCTCGCGCAACGAAAGCCACCTTTTAGACCTCTCCATCAAGGCCGAAAACTTGAGGAAAAAGATGACCCTCGGTGCGGCTTTGCCCTCATTGATGGTAGGCGGCAGCGCAAGCTACCACACAATTTTGGAAAACGCGAAGCCCAACGCGATGGTCTTTGCCATGCTGCAAATTCCCATCACCGACTGGCACAAGACTTCATACAAGCTGAAACAACACGACCTCGATGCCGAAGCCGCTGCAAACACCCATCGCGACCTCACCGAGAAGATGGAGATGCAGACCAACCAAGCCTGGTTCAACCTCGAACAGAGCTGGCTGCGCATCACCATGGCCCAAACCGCATTGAGCGATGCCGAGGCCAACCTGAAGATCGCGGAGGACTATTACGAGGCCGGTTTGGTAGCCCTTTCGGACGTCCTCGAAGCCCAGACCATGCTCAAGCAAAGCCGCGACGAACTCACCGACAGCCGCGTGGAGTATCGGATTAATCTGGTGAGTTATAAGCAACTAACCCAAAACTGATAGGTTTTGCACGATTTTTGTACTTTTGTCCCCTGATTCAAAATTCAATCCAATGAAGAAACTCCTTTTTTTGGTCCTTTTCATGGTCACAGCCATGCTCAGCCAAGCCCAAGTCGAGAAAATGCTCGGACAATGGTACACCATCGACGACAAGACAGGCGAGCAACGCTCGTGCGTCAACATCACCGAAAAGAATGGTACTTATCAGGCTGTGGTGACGGCCATTTACGATAAAGACGCCAACGGCAACTACCGCGAGATGAAGCCGCCCTATCCGAAAGAATGGGAGCATGTGGTCGGCACCCAAGTTTTCGTCGACATGAAAGCCCATGGCGACCACCTGAAAGGCAAAGTCTACGACCCCGAAAGCCAAAAGACCTACCACGGCAAAGTGACCTACAAAGCCAAAACCGACGAGCTCATCCTTCGTGGCTCGCTGGACAAGGCTGGATTGCTTGGCCGCTCGCAGACGTGGAAACGCAAGAAATAGAAATCACTCCAATACCAACTGTTCCCAACGGATCTTCGGCACAAACTGCACCCCATCCGCATCCCGGTAATAGGCCAATTTGTCGCCCGCATCCACAGGCTCCAGCTTGATTTTTTCCGCACCCTTTCCGATGGCGAGCATCAGCAACGGTTCGTAGGGCAGCGCGAAGTGTTCCGTAATCTTCGCCTTGTTGAACGCCCCAATCATGATGCCGTTCAAGCCCATCTCGGTGGCTTTCAGTAACATGCTTTGCGCCGCAATGCCAAGGTCGATGTCCACAAACTTGGTTTCGGGCACGGTGCTGCAAATGATGATGAACGCCTCAGGCTCGGTGCCAGGGAATGGCAGGTGCAACTCGGGCAGCAAACCGCCGAGTTTCATGTTTTGCAGGATGAAGTCGGCACCTGTTTCCTTGGTCACTAACTTGAAACGCAGCACTTGTTGGTTCTTCGCCGAGGCGATCTTTGTATTCACCGCCACGATGCGTTCCAGCATCTCGCGCTTCACCACAAAGTCCTTCTGGTAGCCGCGATAGCTGCGGTTTTTCTCCATCAGGGTTTCCACTGAGGTATGTTTCACCACGGTCTTCTTCGCGCCCGCGCCAAAGACCTCTTCGTAACGTTTTTCCAAGTATCCGTCGGCCATATCGCTATAGATTTAAATTTTTCGGCGAAATTACGGAATTATTTTTGTAAACTCGTCAGAAAAAGTGTCAAGTTTTGCCAAAAACTCGTCAGAAAAAGTGTATCTTTGCAGCGAAAAGTCGTCAGAAAAAATGTCATTGAATTATGTATAGAGCTGTTATTGAGGATTTAAGCTCTATAAGAAAACCACATCGACCAAGGCTGGGTGGAGAACCTTCCCTTGTTTGCCTTCAAGGAAGCGCTGAAGGAGCGGCTGATGGAATAGTTAATCGTGAAATTCCTTGTTTATACCTTCGATTCAGCCTGCCTGTTGATAGCTTCAATGTCCAACTCCTCGATTTGGATGTCGGCATCGCCTTCAAAGTCCAAAAGGAAGCCCATATAAAGCGGCAAGGTCAGCAAAGGTCCCTCGCGCCCGATGTTGTAGTTGCCAAACTTGATGGCGTGGCTCACGTGATAATGCGACGGGTTGTTCAAGACGGCAGATAGGCTTTTCGACTTGCCCGACTTGGCCTTCACCTCCAAAGGAGTACATTCGCCGTGGTGTCGGACGAGGAAATCGAGTTCAAGCCCTGAGTCCTTGTGGAAATAATAGAGTTTTTGTCCGCGCTTGTGCAAAAAGTCGGCCATCAGGCTTTCGAAAATCGCGCCTTTGTAGCCCAAAAGGTTGCCTTGGATGACGTCGGCGCGTGTGCCCGGGTCGAGCATGGCGAGCAACAGCCCAATGTCAGTGACATACACCTTGAAGCAGTCTTCGATGGCATTTCCTGCCAACGGAAGCTCGGTGATGGTTGTGTTGTAGCACCTTTTGATGACCCCGGCATCCTCAAGCCACTGAAGGCTTCCGGCATATTGCGAAGCCCGTCCGCCTTTCTTGATTACGGAATACTGGAATTTTTTGTTCTCCTTGGCCAATTGCTGAGGAATGGACTCAAAGCACTCGCGGATGTTAGGCTTGCTTTGGTCGTCGGCATATTTCACCATATCGTCCTCATATTCAGCGATGATGGATTGTGCCACGGTAGCCACTTGGCCAAAGTGCTTGGTCGCGATGAACGTGTTGACCACGGCAGGCAGGCCGCCAACGACGATATAGCGATGAAGCAGCTGCATCAACGATTGGTGAATGCCTTCGGGCACTGGCTTCTCTTCCTTGAGGCAGTTACGAAGCAGGTCGATGACCGTGTCGCGAATGCCATTGGCCCAAAGAAACTCTTCGAAATCAAGTGGATACATTTCAATGATGGTTTCGTAGCCCACAGGCACAGAGTTTTTGCCGAGTTGCCGGTTTCGTTCTTTTTTCTGTTTCTCGCCATAGCCTTTCACCCCGAGCAACGACCCAGTGGCAATGACATCGAAACGGCCATCCATCTTGAACGATTTCAGTGCCGTTCGGGCATCGGGACAGTCTTGGATTTCGTCAAAGATCAGGCAGGTGCGGTTGGGAACGAACTCGGCTTCAGGCATCATGGTAGACAGGTTCATCAAAATGACATCCACTTCTTTTGAGCCCACGAACGCATTGGCTTTCTCGGGCTGCAAGGCAAAGTTGACGTAAACAACGCTTGAATAGTGTTTTTTCGCAAACTCCTGCACGATAAACGTCTTGCCGCATTGACGGATGCCCATGATTACCAATGGATTGTGTCGAGGTGTGTTTTTCCATCGCAACAAATCCTTTTCTATTTTTCTTCTCAGCATACTCGTTTTTTCCTTGGTTCAGACTGCAAAATTACACTTTTTCCAACGGAAAAACCAATATCGTTACACTTTTTCAAGGGAATATTTTCGTTTTGTTACACTTTTTCCAACGAAAAAAACAATACTGTTACACTTTTTCAAGGGAATATTTCCGTTTTGTTACACTTTTTCCAATGAAAAACGCCATTTCGTTACACTTTTTCAAGGGAAACACCAAAATGACCATACTCGATAATTCGCAAAATTCGTCAAATTCGCAGTTTTTTCCTATTTTTGCGCCCATGAAAAAACGCCTGCTTCAATACGGCTCTTTTTTGATGGCTCTCGTGGTGCTTTTCGTTTCCGTAGGTTGGGACGTAAAATACCACTATTGCACGGCGGAGCATCGCCTTTCGGGAAACTTCGGCGAGGCGGCGGAATCGTGCCTGCATTGCATTGGGCATGAACACGAACACGAAGCCACTTTTGCACAACCGCATGAAATCCAGTTCGATGCAAAGTGCTGTTGCGAGGATTTCGAGAGCAAAATCCAGTTTGCGGGCAACTGTGTTTTTTCAATCGAAAAGCACTTGAATGTGCATTTTCAGCCTAATGTTTTGGTCAATCTCGGCCTTCATAACTTGATGCCGAAGGCAAAACTGGCGTTGCTGCATTTCACGGTGCGAAAAATTCCGCCTTTCCAGTCCTCAAGGGACAGATTGGTGTTTTTCTCGGCTTTGCGACTCAATCCTTTGGTTTTCTGATTCTTCGTTCTGGCGGATTTGCGATTCGCCTGCATCGAAAAGGGGATTTCAAATCCCCATCTCAACATTGCTGGATTACAAATCCGGCAAAACAGAGGTGCATCATTGCATTTTGTGGCTGCCACGGTGTGACAGCCCTACAAACCCAATTTAAATCTTGAATTATAGAATTATGAAAACCAACAAAATAACCCTTATCACCTTATTATTAATGGCCTTCGCCACCACCGCCTTTGCCCAAGGCTTCATTGAGGGCACGGTTTATGAACAGAACGAAAACGGCGAGAAAACCCCGCTGCCGGGCGTCAACGTCTATTGGAAAATCGTCAACGAGGGCGTGGTGACCGACGCCGACGGGCATTACAAAATCCCCGTCCACGGACAAATCGGCTGCCTCGTGTTCAGCTGCATCAGCTACGAGAACGACACGATTCACCACATGTTTGAGCCGATGCACTACGACCACGTTTTCCAGTCCGCCAATATGCTCAACGAAGTGCAAATCGAGGCGCGGCAAAAGGGCACCTTCATCTCGGCCTTGAACCCCGTTTCGGTGCAGACCATCACCTCCGAAGGCTTGCGTCGTGCGGCTTGTTGCAGCCTCGCCGAGAGCTTCGAGAATAGTGCTTCGGTCGACGTCAGCTATAGCGATGCCGTCACGGGCGCGAAACAAATTGAATTGCTTGGCCTCAGCGGACTTTACACCCAGATGTTGGCCGAAAACATGCCCAATTTCCGTGGCTTGGCCTCGGCGTTTGGCCTCAGCTATGTGCCTGGCACTTGGATGAACAGCATTCAGGTGTCGAAGGGAACGTCCTCTGTCAGAAACGGTTACGAGAGCATCAGCGGACAGATTAATGTGGACTACAAGAAGCCCGAAGACGGCGAGAAACTTTTCCTCAATCTCTATGCCAACACGATGGCCATGACGGAATTCAACTTCAACACACGCTGGAAAATGGGCGAACATGGCAGCATGATGGTCCTGGGTCACGTCAACAAGAACTTCATGCAGATGGACGACAACGGCGACGGTTTCATGGACGACCCGATGGTGACGCAAGGCACTTTGTTTCTGCGCTACGACTACATCAGTGAGCATTTCGATGGTGTTTTTGGTGCCAAAGCATTGACTGAGAGACGTTTTGGCGGCATGATGGGTGGCAATCCGTTTGTGGAACCCTCTGACGACAAGTTCCGCATCGGGACGACGCGCTACGAGGTTTTTGCGAAGACCGGCGTCATCTTCGACCGCGACAACACCAGCCTCGGCCTCCAGCAGCAGTTCATCTACCACGATTTAGGCTCGTCCTATTTCGGCAGGACCGACTACAACGCCAAGCATCTTTCCTACTACGCCAACCTGCTCTTCGATTCGTATCTCGTCAACGAAAAACACAAGTACACGCTAGGCGCAAGCTACACCTTCGACAAATACGACGAGACGCTGAACAACCAAACCCAGCCCCGCACGGAGCATGTGCCAGGCGCCTTCGCTGAATACACCTTCGACGACGACCACCACTGGAGCGCCATCGTCGGGATGCGCCTCGATTACAATTCCTATTACAAGAAAATGCTCTACACGCCCCGCCTGCATGTGCGCTTCAACACGCACGACGACCTCACCCTTCGCGCCTCGGCGGGCAGGGGCTACCGCTCGCCCAACGTGTTGGCCGAAAACTCCACCATGTTGGCCTCGGCGAGAATCATCCGTTTCATCAACACGCCAAAGATGGAGGACGCATGGAACTATGGCATCAATTTAACCAAAGACTTCCATTTCGGTTGGCGCGAACTCATCCTTCAGGTCGACTTCTACCGCACCGATTTCGTCAACCAAATCGTCCTCGACCGCGATGCCGATGCGCACCAAATCCGCATCTATAACCTCGACGGAAAGTCCTATTCCAACAGTGCCCAAATCGAGGCCAATTGTGAGATTTTCAAGGATTTCGACCTGACCTTGGCCTTCCGCTACAACGACGTGAAAATGACCATTAATGACACCCTGCGAGAGAAGCCTTTTGTGAACCGATACAAGGGCTTGGTGACGATGTCATACGCGCCTGGCACTTGGCAGTTCGACTTCACCACCCAGTTCAACGGCGACAGCCGCGTGCCCAACCTCAACGGCAATGCCACGGCGGTGGCCCACGGCCAAAACATCGAGCGCTCGCCGTTCTATGTGATTATGAACGCGCAGATTACCAAGTCGTTAGGTGAGTGTTGGGAACTTTACGTCGGTGGCGAAAACCTGACCAACTACAAGCAAACGCATCCCATCATCTCTGCTGACAATCCCGCGAGCGAGGATTTCGATGCCTCGATGGTTTGGGGGCCGCTGAGCGGGATCAAAGCCTATTTGGGTGTGAGGTTCACGGTGAAGTAGTGGTTTTTTGTGAAAAATCGTATTTTTGCGGCTCAAAAACTCATCAAATGAAAAAACTCCTTTTCCTTTGCGCCACGGCCTTGTTGCTGTCGGCCTGTGCCCAAAAAGAACAAAAAGACAATAAAGAGCTTCAGCAACAGCCCCAGGAACAAAACGAGGTGAAGGTGCCCATGGGTGTTCCCGTGGCGCCCATGCAGCAAATTACAGTACCCGAAAAAGGCGGTAATGACATGAACGTGACGAGCAACCCCAATGCGCCAGTTTTAAAGCTGGAAGAAGGCAAGCCTCTCGACTTCAGCCAGTTGAATGGAAAGCCGACGATGCACGACCAACTCATTGCGAAAATCGACACCATCCGCAGCCGCGCCGAGCAACTTGAGGATGCCGAATGCATGTATTTCTACGGCTATTGCTGCGAGAACGGCTTGGGCGTGAAGCAGGATGCCAAGCAAGCCTTTGAATGGTACACCAAGGCCGCCAAGAAGGCGTTTCCGGCCGCCTACAATGCGTTGGGCAACCTCTACAGGAGCGGCTCTGGCGTGAAAGCCGATGCCACCCAAGCCTTCGGCTGGTACATGAAAGGCGCCAATGCCAACGACGCGCAGGCCATGCTCAACGTGGGCAACTGCTATTTCTACGGCATGGGCACCGTGAAAGACGATAAGGCCGCCGTCAAATGGTGGAAAGACGCCGCCGATGCAGGCAACGCCTACGCCCAGTCGCAGATGGGCGACTGCCACTACTTTGGCATCGGGGTGGAGAAGGACCTCGCCAAGGCCATCGAATACTACAAGCCCGCCGCCGACCAAAACATCTCGAGTGCGCAATACCGCCTCGGCCTGTTGTATTACAACGGCGAAGGCGTAGAGCAAGACCGCACCTACGCCAAGCTGCTGATGCAGAAAGCCCGCGACGGCGGCGACAAGGACGCACAAGCGTTTTTGGAGAAGAATTACTGAGAAGAATTATCCGTTTTTGCTATCTTTGCGGGTGAAATGAAACACCTACATTTCATAGCATTGATGTTTTTGGTCTTGGTTTCGGCCTGCAACCGACCTGTAGAGACGCAAAATTTTGCGTCTCTACCCCATACCAATCCGGCGTTGCAGGCCATCGACAGCCTGATGTGGCGCCAGCCCGACAGTGCTTTTGCTCAGCTGAGGCAGTTTGTGGCAAGTCCTCAGGCCGACAGCCTTGATGAGTTTAATGTGCACTACTGCCAGTTGCTGATTTCGGAGTTGCTGTATAAGAACTATTGTGGCCAAAGCAACCGCGAGGAATTGCTTCGAGCCGTGGCCTATTTCGACAGCCTGACAATCGCTCTGAACGACAACTCTCAGCCCCGAAACCGTCATTGCGGGCTTGACCCGCAATCTCCCGACCTTAACGACAACCCCGCCTTCTTGGATGCCCGCGCCCACTACATCAACGGCGCAGGCTATTACGAGCGCGACAGCGTGGTGGAGGCCTGCAAGGAATACCTGAAGACCTTGGAGGTGATGGAATGCCATTTTGAGGAGAGGGAGCTGGTGGGACACAAGGCACGATTCCTGGCATATACCCATAACCGTCTTGGCGACTTGTTCTCGGAGCAGTTCATGATGGAATCTGCCATCACTTGCTATGAGAATGCGCTTGTGTACTGCAAAATATCGCCAACTTCGCCTATTGGCATTCCAAATATTTTATATCGGATTGGCAAACAATATGATAAGAAAAATGAGATAGAAAACGCAAGTTTGTATTATGGTCAGGCTCTAGAGAACATGGCGGCAACAGATAATATGGTGTATAGAAATATCGTTGCAAGCAAGGCTCTTTGTGACTATGAAATGAATGGTGATGTAAAACAAGCTTTGGATAAACTTAATTATACCCTCATTCATGCGAAGACAGAAAAAGAACGGTTAAACCGCTGTCTGACTATCGGGGGTGTTTTCTTCTACGAACGTAATTATGACTCAGCTTTATTCTATTTGGAACCCGTGTTTGAAAATAATGAAGCGGGGCTACAGACACAGGCAGCAGGTTATTTGCGTATCATTTATGATAGCATAGGAGACGTCGAAAGATCTGATAACTATATGCGATTCTTGACGAATCAGAAGAAATCAGATGGAGATAATAAGGCCTTGGTCTCGAAACTCGAGGATTTGTACAAGAACTATTCGAACAAAAAATTGGAGAAACAAGCTGAAGCTGAACGAAAAATAGCCGAGAAGCGGGTAATGAACACTATTATTCCTATCGCTATCGCAGTTGCTTTGGCTATTTCCTGTGTATTGGTATGGAGAAACAGGAGGCAGCTGAAGTTTCAGCAAGAAGAAGCGGACAAAGCATTTGGAGAGGCGGAGCAAGAACACGAAAAGGAGCTGAGGCTGTGGCAGACGGAGGCCGACAAGACATTGGAAGAAACAAAGAAGAAACATGAAGAAGAATTGGGACTGCTGAAAGCGGAGCGGTTGGCCTACCAAAAGGAGCAGGAAACCTTGCGACAAAGCCTCCGGCAGCGTGATGAACAGGTGAAAGCCTTGGAAACCGCCATGGTCGAGCAACGCGAGGAAGCAGGGCGGAGGCGCGAGGCTTTCCTGAAGGAGCCGATATGCCAACACATCAACGAGCTGCTGCACGGCAGGCACATCACCACGCGCGACACGTCGTTCAAGCATGAAGCCATCGCCCTTAAGGAAGAGGATTACAAGCAACTCAAGGAGGCCGTGGAGCGGCATTACGAAGGCTTTGACAATGCGCTTTTGAGCCGTTGCCCAAGTTTGAGGCACATCGACTTGGCGCTATGCCACCTGTATCTGATGGGATTGGAAGAAGGCGAGATAGCGGCGTTGAGAAGCCGGACTTATTCGGGAATCAAGAAGCAAAACGAGAGCCTCCAGGAGAAACTTGGAGTGAATGAAGACATAGGTTCTTATGTCTTGAAGGTCGCAGAAGGGCTTTGTGGAACCCACAATATTGACCAAAATGAATCGAAAAACAATCCTTTACAACAAAACACAGAAGAGATTCTACAAGAAAGTACATTGAAAAGTACATTGAAA
>DGXB01000070.1:28306-31935 GCA_002396205.1 Bacteroidales bacterium UBA4243 | reverse complement strand
TTCGCTCATGTCGATGCGGATGAGGGCGTCTTCGCTGTCGAAGAGGAACTTGGCCAACACCTTGGCTAAATAAGTCTTGCCGACACCCGTGGGGCCGAGGAAGATGAACGAGCCGATGGGCTTGTTGGGGTCTTTCAGTCCGGCGCGGTTGCGGCGGATGGCCTTGGTCACTTTCTTGATGGCGTCGTCCTGCCCGATGACGGTACCTGCCAGCTCGCTCTCCATGTGCATCAGGCGGTCGCCTTCGTTCTTGGCAATGCGTTGCACGGGCACGCCGGTCATCATGGCGACGACTTCGGCCACATTCTGTTCTGTGACTTTTTCACGGTGCGCCACGGCATTGTCTTCCCATGCCTTTTTGACAGCTTCAAGGCGGTCGAGGATCTTCACCTCTTCGTTGCGGTACATACCGGCCTCCTCGAACTTCTGCTCGGCGATGGCGGCTTTCTTGTCCTTGCGGACCTCTTCGAGGCGTTGCTCCAATTCGGTGATTTCGCTCGGTACGTCGATGTTCTTGATGTGGACGCGGGCACCGGCTTCGTCCAAAGCATCGATGGCCTTGTCGGGCAGGTGACGGTCGCTGAGGTAACGGTCGGTGAGTTTCACGCAGGCTTCGATGGCCTCGGGCGTGTAGGTCACCAAGTGGTGGTCTTCGTAACGGCCTTTTATGTTGTTCAAGATCTCGATGGTCTCGGCAGGCGTTGTTGGCTCGACGAGAATCTTCTGGAAACGGCGCTCCAAGGCCCCGTCTTTCTCAATATATTGGCGGTATTCGTCCAAAGTGGTGGAGCCGATGCACTGCAACTCGCCACGCGCCAAAGCGGGCTTGAACATGTTGCTGGCATCAAGCGAGCCGTTGGCGTTGCCAGCACCCACGAGGGTGTGGATCTCGTCGACGAAGAGGATGATGTCGCGGTTGTTGCTCAGCTCGTTGAGGATGCCTTTGATGCGTTCCTCAAACTGGCCACGGTATTTGGTGCCAGCCACGATGGAGCCTATGTCGAGCATGACGACGCGCTTGCCGAACAAGGTGCGCGGCACGCGGTGCTGCACGATGCGGATGGCCAAGCCTTCGGCGATGGCCGACTTGCCCACGCCAGGCTCACCTATTAATATAGGGTTGTTCTTCTTTCTGCGGCTCAAGATCTGCGCGATGCGTTCCAATTCGCGCTCGCGGCCCACGATGGGGTCGAGGCGGTTCTCTTCGGCGGCCTTGGTGAGGTCGCGCCCGAAGTTGTCCAAAACGGGAGTCTTGCTCTTTGCGGCGGGTGTCTTCTTGGGTTTCTCGGGCTGCGGCTTGATGTCGTTCATCAGGTCGTCGTAGTCGTCCTCCTCTTCGTCGATGATGTTGGAGGCGAAGCCTGGCGTTTCCTCCGCCGACTCTTGCGGCAGGTCGCCTTGCTCGTAGCCGAAACGGATCAGTTCCTGCTTGAAGTTGTCGTAGTTGATGCCCTCAAACTCAAGGTTTTGCGATATGATGTTGTTCTTTTCGTGCAGGATGGCCAGCATGAGGTGCTCGGAGCGGACGATGTCGGAATGGAACTCCTTGGCGATGATGTAGGTGAACTTCAGCACGCGCTCGGCCTGCTTGGTGAGGGGCAGGGCGAGTACGCTACTGGGGTTGTTGTTGGCAGTGCGCACCGACGCTTCCAATTTCTTGGAGAACACCTCGATATTAAGGTTGAGGCGTTCCAAGATGGTGATGGCGCTGCTGCCGCCTTCCTTCAACATGCCCAAAAAAAGGTGCTCCAACCCGACGTAAGCGTTGCCCAAACGTTGCGCTTCCTGATGGCTAAGTGACAAAATGGCACGAACGCGGGGAGAGAATTTTGCATCCATATATTTATAACTATTTAATATTCAAAGATTTAAAATGAAAACACAAATTCGACTCGTCAGTCTCATTTGCGGTGCAAAGGTACGAACAAAAACCGCGCCGCGCCACTTTTTTATGAAAGAAAGGACATCGATCCTTTTCAGATTAGCCGTGTAAAGAAAAATGTTTAATTTTGCATCATAATCTTGTCCAATGAAAAAACAAGCCTAATGAAAATTATCGTTTATTTGACCTGCGCCATTGGCCTGTGTTTGGTTTCTTGTAGCCATCAGCCCGAGCCAAGCCTTCCTGTCCCCAGCCCTCAGCAACTCGAATGGCAACAACTTGAGACATATGCATTTATACACTTCGGCTTAAACACGTTTAATAACATGGAATGGGGCTATGGCAACACACCAGCCAGCACCTTCAATCCAACGGATTTGGACTGCGAACAATGGGTTTTGACACTGAAAAACAGTGGCATGAAAGGTATCATCCTTACCGCCAAACACCACGACGGTTTTTGCCTTTGGCCGACCGAAACCACGGACTACAGCATCAAAAACTCACCGTATAAGAACGGCAATGGCGACTTGGTTCGCGAGCTGTCTGATGCTTGCAAAAAACACGGCATGAAATTCGGGCTGTATCTCTCGCCGTGGGACCGTCACCAAGCTGAATACGGCAGAGAAGGTTATGTGGAAATCTATCACCGTCAAATTGAGGAACTTGTGAGCAACTACGGCCCTCTTTTCGAGTTTTGGTTCGATGGGGCCAATGGCGGCAATGGTTGGTACGGCGGTGCGGAAGAGACTCGCTCCATCGTGGCCGAGCAGTATTACGATTACGAGAAAGCTCGAGAGATCGTTTGGCAACACAGCCCCGAAGCGAGCATCTTTGGCGGAACGGTGCCCACATTGCGCTGGATTGGAAACGAAAAAGGCTATGCCAATGCCGCCCAATGGTGTATGTACAAAACTGATTTTGAATCGCTTAATGATATAAAAACCTTGCCTGTTGGTTTCAAGGACGGTGAGGCTTGGTTGCCTGCCGAGGTTGATGTCTCGATTCGGCCTGGTTGGTTCTATCACAAAAGTGAAGACGACCAAGTGAGAACTGTGGAACAACTTATGGATTTGTATTTCAATAGTGTGGGACACAATACCAACCTCTTGCTCAATTTCCCTGTGAATCAAGAGGGTAGGATTCCGAGCATCGACTCGAACAATGCCGTGCAATGGCACCAAAAACTGCAGCGCGACTTTGCAGAAAACCTCCTGAAAGGCAGCAAGGTCATCGCCAACGACACGCGCTCGCGGAGATTCAATCCCAAAAATGTGGTGGACGACGATTATTCAACTTATTGGGCCACCCACGACAAAGTGAGACGCGCTGAGCTCATTTTCGAATTTCCCCAAGCTATCACTTTCAACCGACTGATGTTGCAGGAGTATATTCTTATGGGTCAGAATGTTGACGCATTTTATTTGGACTATTACTTTAATGGAAAATGGTTGCCCATCGAAACCAACGAACCCACCACGACTATCGGATACAAGCGACTGCTTCGTTTCCAGACAGTTAGGGCTGATAAGTTAAGAATTAGGTTTAAGGTTTTCAAGGGGACTTTGTGCATCAATAAAGTTGGAGCATATTTGGCTGAAGAAACGCTATGATAGAATACCATCCATTGAAACCATTCCTTCCGCCTAATGCCAAAGTGCTGTTCCTCGGTAGTTTCCCGCCGCCGAAAAAACGTTGGTGCATGGATTTTTTCTACCCCAATTTCATCAACGACCACTGGCGCATC
>DGXB01000070.1:0-28243 GCA_002396205.1 Bacteroidales bacterium UBA4243 | reverse complement strand
GAAGGCGAAATCTGGTTCGGTGACAAGAACCATTTTGTCGACACCGAGCACAAATGTTTCAAAATGAATGAGATAGTTGCGTTTTTGAACGAGAAAGGCATTGCGTTCTTCGACACGGCCACAGCGGTGAACCGCCTGAAAGACAACGCCTCCGATGCCTTTTTGGAGATTGTGGAACACACCGATATTGAGGCTTTGCTGAAGCAAATGCCACAATGTCATGCCATCGCCACGACGGGCGAAAAAGCCACGTCCGAAGTGTGCGCTTATTACGGTATCGATAAGCTGCCTTCACCAAATACGGATATTCCTTTGAGAGAAGGGATAAGGTTATACCGACTTCCCTCATCCTCACGCGCTTATCCGTTGTCATTTGACAAAAAGGTTGAAGCCTATCGAAGGATGTTCGAGGCGGTTATTGGGATTGCCTAATCCAAAAATCATCGCGTCATCAAAGCATCAATCGCGGGTAGGATCTCGCCCGACTTGCCTTCGATGTAAATGTCTGAAATACAGTTTGTATAAGTCGAAGGCTCCATGTTGATTTCGATGATCTTCGCGCCGGCGCGTTTGGCGATGCCAGGAATCATGTTGGCCGGACTGACTTGGCCCGAAGTTCCGATGATGACGAAAGCGTCGCAATTTTCGGCTGCTTTCACTGAGCCATAGTAAGCGTCTTCTGGAATGCCCTCGCCGAAGAAGATGAAGTCGGGCTTCATCAGTCCGCCGCATTGGGCGCAGCGAGGCGGGTTCTCAGTGAGTGTCAAGCTCTTGGCGTCCACCTTGTGACCGCAATTTGTGCATACGAAGCGCGACATGTTGCCGTGGAACTCATAAACGACCGTGTTGCCCGCCACGGTGTGCAGGTCGTCGATGTTTTGCGTGATGACGCTGCTCAGGCGACCTTCCTTCTCCCATTTGGCGAGGATGAGATGTCCAGGATTTGGCTTAATGTCCTTGTTGCTGAAGAAGTTATAGAACACTTCGCGGATGATGCGCCACGACTCTTTAGTGTGGCGGTAATAGAAGTCGATGTCCAAGGAGTTGGGGTCATATTGGTTCCAGATGCCCCCTTCGCCACGAAAAGGCGGGATGCCGCTCTCAGCCGAGGTGCCGGCTCCAGTGAAACCTACGATGTTCTTCGCCTTGGAGAGGATTTCGGCGGCCTGCTTGATTTTTTCTTCTTTAGTATTCATTGTTTTATGATTGATTGCGTTGGTTAAATCGATTGTAAGCGTTGCAAAGGTAGGAATTATTATTGGTTTTTGTCAATTGGGAAAAAAATTTGGACAAAAACAACCAAACCGTTTTGACAAAAAAAGCGTATCTTTGTACCCTCATAACCTTGTATTGAAATGAACAGGGCTTTTGCTAAAACGATGACAGTGTTCCTCTTAGGAGGTGCTTTATTGTTTACCTCATGCGGCAGCTCCAAGAAAATGAGTGCCGACAGACCCAAAAACGAAAACCCGAGCATGGTTTCGGAGCTTTCAAAAAGAAAGGAAATCGCCGCGATTGAGGAAGATGATAATGGATTTACGCGGCTGGAGCTTTTCTCCATGGACCGTGACGACGGGGATGCCTATTACCTTTCCGTCGGCTGTCTTGGATATGGCGACAAGTTCATCCAAATCTATATCGATCCTTTCCATGAGCTTTTTATCCCATTGGGAACCACACTCGACGAGGCTGAAGCCACGTTGCAGCAGCTCAAGGACTTTTTCAAGCAGCCCAAAGGTGCCACGATGGAGATCATGGGATGCTTCAACAGCTTCATTCCCAATGAGAAATGCGAAAGCGTGACGCTCACCCACACCCGTTTGCTTTTGAACGACCAGATCCGGTTTGGCGTTGAGCGCGAGGACGAACTGCGTGCCACTTTTGTTTCGCGCTCCGACATCAATTCCATGCTGTCGTCGCTCAAGTTCTATCGCAAAATCCATCCGAAAAAGAGATAAATTTTGTTTCACCTAAAATCATTCAAACTATGAAAGAGCAAGTATTACAGGCCATGCGCGAGGCTGGCAAACCCGTCTCGGCTGGCGACGTCACCAAGGCCTTGAACGCCGACCGCAAGGAAGTCGACAAGGCTTTCGCCGAACTGAAAAAGGAAGGCGCCATCGTGTCGCCCGTCCGCTGCAAGTGGGAACCCGCAAAGTGAACCATTTGAAAAACTTACCAAAAAGTGCACCAGGTAACCTACCGATGCACTTTTTTTGTGTTTCGAAGAAATTCCGTATCTTTGCGCCTTCACAATAACCGCTTTATGACAACGAAGAAAATCATCATCATCGACGGTGGTCCTCGTAAGACGTTCAACACCGCCTCCATGCTGCAGAAGTTTGCCGAAGGAGCCGCTTCGGTAAGCAACGAAATCGAAGTGAAAACCGCGCGCCTCTACGGTCTCGACTACAAAGGCTGCATGTCGTGCATGGCCTGCAAAATCAAGGGCAAGGCCTCGCAAGTGTGCAAATTCAAGGACGCACTCACGCCCATTTTGGAAGACATCGCCGATGCCGATGGCCTTGTGCTTGGTTCGCCCAACTATTTTGGCGAGGTGACGGGGCAAATGCGTGCCTTCTTGGAAAGGTTGGCCTTCCCGTGGCTCTCGTACAACGACTACAGCATCACTGCACAGAAACGGATGCCCGTGGTGCTGGTGGAGACGCAAAACGGTGGGGTAGGAGGCAGCAACTGCAACGGCTACGGCACCATGGAGCCGTGCATCGCCAAGGCCCTCGGCCAGCCGGAGAAGCTGTTCGCCAACAACACCTATCAAGTGAAGAACTACGCGAATTTCGAGTTAGGCGGATTCTCGGAGGAAGCCAAGCGCAAGTACCGCGAAACGCACTGGGAAGACGACCTGCAAAAGGCTTTCGATGCAGGCCGACGGATGGCGGAATCAATTAAGTAGATGAGTGCATATAGCAAACAAACTGGATGCGAGACCATAGGACTATGACTTGTGACATGACCGACTTACAAATATCCAGTCCAGAGACGATGGAGCGAGCCATTTGCGAGCTGGGGATCCTCCCGTTCTTCACCAGCGCTATTCCAGGGTATTCCATCAAGGAACTCACTGAACCTGGGTTTTGGTTTGGCGGTGAGGAAAACTCGCTCGGGCCATGGGACTGGAAGATTGACTGCCTCCAAAACGGCGGTATCGCCTATGGGAAATTCTTATGCGGGGGAAAAGCCGCCTTCGCGACGGTTCCCTTTTATCGTGAATTGATGAATGTCCGCCGCGCCACGACAACGCCCGACAAGAACGGCGAGCAAATCATGGCTTATCTCGAAAAGCAAGGCAGCATCACCATCAAGGAGGTGCGGGCCTTGCTTGACGTGAAAAAAGGCCAAGCCGACGCCGCCATTGCCAAGCTGATGCACCAATGCAGGGTCGTTACGGGAGCCATCGAGCGGGTGTATCGTGGCCCCGAGCAGGTTTACAACGGCTGGCAGGTGTCGTATTTCTGCACGCCCGAGTCGCTGTTTGAAGACTTTGCCACGCTCCATACCGACCACACGCCAGAGGAGTCGCTGGAGTTATTAATCGACCACATCACAACGCTGACGGATGGGTCGGCATCTCGAAAACAAGTTTTGAAGGTGCTGAAATAGAGTAAGGCAATCGAATGAAAAGCATCGTTTACATCATTTTGAGTCGCTTTGCATAGGTCTGCGAAGGCATCTTCATCGGGTCGTGGCCAAACAATAAAAAAATGCTTAATCCGTTATTAAACCAAACGGTTTCCAGTATGACCAAGAAAGACAAAAACCACAATATCATCGGAAATAAAACGCCCTTCTTTTGGGCTTTTATGATTGTCTATTTGGCATACGTCTTTTTGGGCTATTTGTTGGCATACATTCTCGATAATGATGTCTTTGTTAATCCTGAATTACCAGAATGGGCAACGGCGTGTTTTACGATTTGCGCAAGCATTTTCACTATGGTAATCCCTGGGATTGCTGCTCATTATGTTTACGAAAAAGCCGAACAGAATTGGTATATTTGGCTTTGTCCTATTGTGCTTGCTTTGATGGATGGTCTTCTGTGGTTGCAGCCAATTAGTAGATTAATATGGCTTTTCCCTTTAGGTTGTGAATTCCCCTTAGCTTGTTTAAATCTTGATTTGTCGCGAGTAAACATTAGCGATGATTTGATATTATTCATTTCGATTGTACTATTGCCTTCGATTATTTATGCAGTATGCATCTTTCTTGCCAAATTGTTTGCACGAAAGCCTAAAACCGAAATAATGGAAGAAAAATAGGGTGTAAAGAAGTCGCGTATTCCGACGACAAGTTAGGTGTTTAGTACATTTAATCACAGTATCTAAGAAAGTACAATACATAAGAATAAGAAAATGAAAGTTCTATTAATCAACGGCAGCCCACATGCCAACGGCTGCACTTTTACGGCCCTCAACATCGTGGCCAACGAATTGGAAAAGAACGGTATAGAGACCGAAATCGTCCACATCGGGAACAAGGACATTCGTGGCTGCATCGCTTGTGGCAAATGTGCCGAATTGGGGCGTTGCGTCTTCAACGACATGGTGAACGAAGTGGCATCCAAATTCGAGCAAGCCGACGGCCTCGTGGTCGGCTCGCCAGTGTATTACGGCGGCCCCAACGGAACGCTCACCAACCTGCTTGACCGACTGTTTTTCAGTACCTCATTCGACAAGCGGATGAAAGTGGGCACGGCCATTGTCTCGGCACGACGTGGTGGCACCACAGCCTCCTTCGATAGGCTCAACAAATACTTTACCATCAGCGAGATGCCCGTTGTGAGCAGCCGTTATTGGAACATGGTGCACGGCCATACATCGGAAGATGTGATGAAAGACGAAGAAGGCGTGCAGATCATGCGCATCTTGGGCCGCAACATGGCCTTCCTCATCCGCGCCATCGCCGCAGAGCGCGAACGCAACGGACTGCCTGAAAAGGAAGAAATTCATTACACTAATTTTATCCGATAAAACAGTTTAACCATTTATGAGCAATACTCCCACAGGAAAAGACTACGTCGGCAGCGACGACCTCTATGCCGACGTCCAACGCACAATGCAATTGTCGGCGGAGATGAACACCGGCTGGCACACCGAAGCCGAAGTGCGCGACTACCTTCGCCAAATCACCAATTCTGAAATCGATGAGACCGTCCGTGTCTTCACACCGTTCCATATCAATTATGGCATGAAGACACGCTTCGGGCGCGACTGTTTCGTCAACTTCGGCTGCACTTTCCTCGCCCTTGGTGGCATCACCATCGAAGACGATGTCTTCATCGGGCCTCACTGCGTGTTGGCCACCGAATACCATCCCGAAAACCCAGAGACGCGCCACAGTCTGCTCACCAAACCCATTGTCGTGAAGCGCAACGCTTGGTTAGGAGCCAATGTGACGGTGCTGGCTGGCGTCACCATTGGCGAAAACGCCATCGTGGCGGCGGGTAGCGTAGTCACCAAGGACGTGCCCGACAACATGGTTGTGGCTGGCAGTCCGGCGAGGGTGATACGGGAAATCAAAATTTCAGCGCAATGAAAATCCAAGAAATTGAAGTAAAGTCAGTGATGACGAAGTCGAACCTGCCCGTGGCCGACTTCTCAGTCAACCCGTATGTGGGCTGCGTCCACGCCTGCCAATACTGCTACGCCTCGTTCATGAAGCGTTTCACCAACCATCCCGAGCCGTGGGGCGAGTTTCTCGACGTGAAACTCTGGCCTGAAATCAAAAACACGAAGAAATACGCTGGCAAAGAGGCTTTTCTTGGCTCGGTGACCGATTGCTACCAGCCCCACGAGGCCAAATACAAGCGCACCCGTGCCTTGCTTGAGCAATTGCAAGGCAGTGGTATCAGCATCAGCATTGCCACCAAGAGCGACTTGGTGCTGAGGGATTTGGACCTCATCAAGACCTTCCCCAACGCCCGTGTGTCGTGGAGCATCAACACACTTGACGAGGAATTCCGCAAGGAGATGGACCGTGGCGTGAGCATCGAACGGCGGTTGGAGGCCATGCGGCAGTTCTATGAGGCCGGAGTGCAAACCACTTGCTTCATCTCGCCCATCTTTCCAGGCATCACCGATGTGCAAGCCATCATCGAGAGGGCGAAGAGCCAATGCAACCTCGTCTGGCTGGAAAACCTGAACCTTAGAGGCGACTACCGTGGACGCATCCTCGACTGGATCCACCAGTACCATCCCGAATTGGACAGCCTCTATCACGACATCTACACCAAAAAAGACCGCACCTATTGGAGCGAACTCGACGCCGACATGCGTGCCTACACCCAACGCGAAGGGCTCCCATACGTCCGCAACGACGACAGTGTGCGTTCCAAGCACGGCGAGCCACCTGTAGTGGTCAACTATTTCTTCCACGAAGAGATTATTCCCTCAGCGCGGAAGGAACAGCTACGACAGACCAGGATTTGCTGTTAAGTGGGTGAGTGGTTTTAGTTTGCATTAACGACTCGATACCTATGAAAAAGTTGTATATTTGCACCCGACAATAAAACGAACATGTGGACTTATGGAAGAAAAATTATCGACAGTCTTTTTAAGAGACGGGCAAAACGCCATCCAATATGTGCGCAACTTGAATCCAGAGGTGAGGCAGATAGCGACCGAAGCGATATTGGAGTGTTTGAAGTTGGGCTATCCACTCAACGACATGGAAATTACGAGCAAGGCAAGGGAAATTCAGCGCAAGAGGCGGAGAGCGACCGCTTGATAGCCATCGCAAAAGCACATGGTCTTTTCATTCCCCGCGAAGAATGGGACTCGTTTGGCGATCGAAAACGTCTCCCTTCAGGCGAAAGCATCGTGTTTTTTGACGAAAAAGGCCAAAAGGTAATCAAGGTGCGAAATCCTTTTGCAAAATCAGCAATCAAGCAGATGCATTCCCAAGATGCCATTTATGAGCATTTGGTTCACAATGTGCTTTTCACGAATACAAGGTATCTGTTTATGGGTATTAGCGAAGATGTTGATGGGGTACGCATCATATTGAGCCAACCTTATATTTCAAAAAAATTCATGCCTTGCTCGCAAGAAGAGATTGACCGTTACCTAATGGAAGGCCTTGGGCTAAAGCCTGAAAACCGTTATTTCTACGGCAATGATTACATTGCAGTTACCGATGTTTCATCTGAGGGGGATAATGTTCTGACAGATGGTACTCAGTTATATTTCATTGACCCTATAATCATGATGAAAAAACCCGCAATAGAAGTGTTGAACTATTATTATGAACAATTGAAATAGCCATGCCTAAATTTACCATTAGACCAGCACAGCCCGAAGAAACCGGCCTCGTCCTTGAATTTATCAAGAAATTGGCTGCCTACGAGAAATGCTCCGACGAGGTCATTGCCGACGAAGCCACCCTTTACCAATCGCTTTTCGTGGAAAAATCCGCCGAGGTCGTCTTTGCCGAAGAAGACGGCGTGGTCATCGGTTTCGCCTTGTTTTTCCATAATTTTTCGACTTTTGTGGGCCGCAAGGGCCTTTATCTCGAAGACCTCTTCATCATACCCGAAAAGCGCGGCTTGGGCTATGGGAAAGCCATCCTGAAATATTTGGCCGGCATCGCCGTGGAGCGAAACTGCGGGCGCATGGAATGGATCTGCCTCGACTGGAACACGCCTTCGTTGGCCTTCTATCGCTCCATCGGGGCTTTCCCGCTCGAGGAATGGACCGTGCAGCGGATGACAGAAGAGAGAGTGAAGGCATTCGCGAAGGAATAGGGATTACGCCCAGCCAAAATTCTCTTTCCCAGCCCCAATCTCGAAGTGGCACTTGACGATGCCGAGGTCGAGTTTGGCATAAGGCGTCAAGGCGAAGCGGGTCTTGGCTGTCACCTGGTTGCCGTTCGCCAAGCTGAATTCAAACTTCTGCTGGTTGATGGCAGTGGGCGCGAGCAAGGCTGCCTCCATGCCCTTGCGGAACCATTCGGGCATGGCGCCTTCCACCTTGCAGTAACTCTCGATGCCTTTCTTTTGCGGATGCGCCTTGCCTTGGTTGGCGCCGTAGCCCAACGAAATCACGCATGGAAGGGCTTCGCCTTCAAGCACTTGGTATTTGTCTGGTTGCTTTTTATACGACAGACCGACCCAGCAGGTGTTGAGACCGAGGGTTTGTGCCAAAAGGACGATTTTCTCGCCGTAATAGCCTAACTTTTCGTCCTCGCCTTTGGGTCCGACCATGGCGATGTAGTTGCCCACGCCCGAAAAGCCGCCATATTTGGCGATGCCGCCCAAGAAGGCATTAGGCTCGTTGGTGACCAATTGGATGTGCAGCTTGCCCTCACGATTGCACTCGTCAACCAAGGCTTGTAGCTGCGTAATCTTTTCGTTTTCAATAGGTTTTTCCAAGTATTGTCGCACCGAGTGACGAGCGATGATGGCTTCTTGTAGTGTCATAGTTGATATGTTTATAGTTGTTGTTCTTCATTGGGTTCAACATGCACGGCCACATGGGTATCTTCGCCATAATGTTGCCGAAGCAGGTCCTCCACTTCGGTGGCCTTGTCGTGGGCTTCACGCAGGCTGATGTCGCCGTCCATCAGGATGTGCAATTCGATGGCGTAATGGTTTCCGATGCGGCGGGTGCGCAGTTCGTGGGGCTTGCTGACGCCAGGGACTCCCGCCACCAAGGCGAGAATCTCATTTTCCACTTCATCGGGCAGCGACTGCTCCATCAGATCGCCGATGCCGTTCTTGAGCAGGTCGAAGGCCACCTTGACGATGAAGGCGCCCACCACCACCGAGGCTATCGGGTCGAGAATGGCCCAACGCTCGCCGAGGAAAATGGCCCCACCAATGCCCACTGCTGTGCCAATCGACGACAGGGCGTCGCTACGATGATGCCAGGCGTTGGCCTCCACTGCCTTCGAGTTCAGTTTCTTGGCCTTGATGATGGAATAACGATAGACGGCCTCTTTTAGCACAATCGACACAATGGCAGCCCAGAAAGCCAACATTCCCGGGGCTTCGAGCGCCTCGCCATTGGCCCAAGCAGCGATCTTGGTCGCCCCTTTGACGATGATGCCCAAGGCCACGGCCATCAGGGCAATTCCAATGACGGTCATGGCCAGGGTCTCGTATTTTCCATGCCCGTAGTCGTGCGACTTGTCCTGCGGCTTGCTGCTGATTTTCACGAACACCAAGACAAGGATGTCGGTCACGAAGTCAGAAAGCGAGTGAAGCGCATCGGCGACCATGGCCGAGCTGTGTGCCACAATGCCCGCCACGAACTTGAAGGCCAGCAGAAGCACATTGACCGCCCCACCAACGAGCGTCACTTTGTATATTTCTTTTTCCCTGTTCATTTCAAGGGTGCAAAGATAGTGTTTTTTCGTTTGCTAAAACCATTTCCGGTAAGAGAACGGCGGTTTCTTCCGTTTCGTCTTTGCCTTTCCACGCCACGATGTAGTTGATTTTGGCCGATTTCACACGGTAGCCTTTTTCTGTCCACAACTGCAATTCTTGGCGTTTTGTCTTTGACAGACTTGCAACGGTTTCACCGGTATCCAAGCGCAGGTAACCGTCGTCGAAGCACAATGGCATCCCGCTTCGCAACTGCAAAATCTGCGTTTTCTTGCCTTTGAAGAAGTCCAAAAACACATCCTTCATGGTGAGTTGCATCGTGATTTCATCGGGAATGGGATACAGTTTGTCATCTCTGCTTGAAACGATGTAGTTCCCTCTTAAACCATTGAAAACATTCGTGTTACAGTGAATGAAGAGGCGTTGTTTGGCCCGAGTCATTCCCACATACAACTTGCGAAGTCTCTCATCGTTGTCGGCTTTCTCGTTGTTGAGAAGCATATAGACCGTGTCGAACTCGCGGCCTTTCGATTTATGGATGGTTGACACGAAAATCGTTTGCCGCCCCTCGCCACAGAAATCCTCCAGATTCGACTCGAAAACAAAATCCATCAGGTCGCTACGGTATTTGATGCGGTTCGCGTGCTCGAAAACCGTGAAAAACTCTTTCATATAATCGATGCAAGTGCCTTCCTTATAGGTGGTTAGTGTTTTTTGCTTGGCTTGTTCCCAACATTCGTCCTTGATGACGGGCGAAGTGTTGTCAGTGTTGACGTTTTTGAGGAAACAACACACTTCGGCCAAATTGATGAACCTGAACCCTTCGGCAGACTGAATCAGTTTGGCGTTGAGGCCTTTTTTCTTCAGCAGACCGACGATGCAAGCTGCCTCGTCGTTGGTGTTGGTCAGCACGCAAGCCCGCTCATTTCGATACGTGTTTATTACCTGATTGACAAGCGGAATCTCCAAGTTAGGCGATTGGTATTCCGTGATTTGCACTATTCCTGAAAGGTTTTGCACCGCCACACAAGGAAGCGTTTTCATCCGTCGCGAAATCCTTTTGGCAAATTGGTTGGAGAAATCGACAATGGCTTTCGCGCTACGGTAGTTTTCGGTCATTTCGTATTTCTTGGCCTTCATTTCGTCTATGAACGACTGCATGTATCGGCTGTCAGATCCTCGGAACTGGTATATGTTTTGGTCGTCGTCGCCCACGGCAATCACGCGCATTTCCTCGTTGTTCTTCATCAAGGCGCGAACAAGGGCATACTCGTCCTTGTCCATGTCTTGCGCCTCGTCGATGACGAGGACTGCACGGTTGATGCGGCCTTGCTCGGCCTCTCCGTTTTCGATCATTGCCACCGCACGTTGCACCACATCCTTGGCATCTTCAAGGTTGCCGACTTTGCCCAAAAGGTCGAAACAGAATGCATGGAATGTCTTGATTTCCACGAAGGAAGCCGCGCCTCCGATAAGTTCGATCAAACGTTGTTTGAACTCGGTGGCCGCCGCTCGCGAGAAGGTCAGCATCAGCAGTTGCTCGTGCTTGACGTCCTCCATCAGCAGAAGTGAAGCCAATTTATGGACCAACACCCGTGTCTTTCCACTCCCAGGACCGGCTGCAACCACAATGTATTTCGACAGCTTGTCGTCGATGATTTCGCGTTGCTTGGACGAGAGCATTCCAAATAACTGCTTGTATTTTTCAGGCGAGATATTGCGCTCGATTTCCTGCAAACGCTCTCCTTTGAAATACTTGGAAATGAACTTCTTATAGTCGAGCTGGAAATAATCCTGCACATATTGCAAGGCCGCATCGTAATCCCTAACCATAATGTTGGCATATTCCCCAACGATGTGGATTTGCTGCTTCCGCTGCTTGTAGAACTCGTCCAAGCGTCTGTAATCGTTTTGGTTGTAACGGAACTTCATTTCCTTCAGCCGATGCACTTCCATCGCGTTGTAAACCACCAAGAAACCGCCCTCCAATTTCAAGGCACCAATTTTCGAGAGATAAAGCAAAGCGTCCTCCATCTCGTCCAAATGACAGGTTTCTTCGGTTTGGAACAATGCCGTTTTTTGATATTCGTTGAAATCCTTAAGTAGCGAAGTGACAGAGAATTGCACTATGGCACCGGCGTTTTCTTGCGCGTTGGGCTTTTCGATTGCCAAAGTATAGAGCCTATCAATGACGAAGCGGCAAATCGCCAGGCGATGGTCACTGTTCTGCAAGGTGGGCTCAAGGTCTTGGGTCAGCGAGGCTCGAACCATGCCGCTTTGGGCATTCTCTTTTTTCTTGATATATGACTTTATGGTGAGGAAAAACAGCAGTGTCCTGATGTCCTTGATTGAGCTTTTGATTCCACTTTGCATCGCTTTCTCGTTCAGCGATTTATATGAGAAATCGGTTTCCTCAAAAGCCAAAGATTCAAGGACGAACCGCTCCAATTTGGAGAACCGCTCAAATATTTGTTTCGACTTGTTCTGCGAATGCTCGATGTAGGCCGACATGTCTTGCGAATCAGCCAAAATTCCTTCTTGTCGCATCAGGTTCACGGAGGTGATGACCCTTTCCTTGGTCAGTCCCAGCAGGTCGGCAAGGTAATCCACCCGCGACTCAGCATCGTCGTCAACGGCGGTGGCCCTACTTTTGCTCGAAATCAACGACTTGATGATTCGCGCCGAGTCTTGTTGCTCTTGCTCGTTAGAAAACAGCGGCGACTGTTCGATGCGTCGGCGCGCCTCGTCCATGTTTTTCACCATGATGCCCGTGGCGAAAACGTGAGGCACATTGTTGCCTCGACTCACATATCCAGCATCCTCCAAGGCGGCAATGGCGGTGCGCACACGGGTTTCGATGTCGGAAACTTCGTCGCTCCATCCCGCCTGCCGTGCAATCTCCAATGCAGAACAGCAAACATGTTTTCGTTGTTGCGTGAAGTCCTTGATGGCTTTCCAAACTTGTTGTATCTCACTGATGCTCAGCTTGGTTTGGTTCAAAAGGATGAAATGCTTGTCCAAGTCGTGGTCGCTGTAAAGCACATAGCATTTGGCATTGGTTTGCGGGTCGCGACCGGCACGGCCTGCCTCTTGCACATAGTTTTCCAACGAATCGGAAATGTCGTAGTGGATCACGAGGCCAACATCCTTTTTGTCGACACCCATTCCGAAAGCGGAAGTGGCAATCATGGCCTGCACCCGATTACCGATGAAATCATTTTGGTTCGCAATCTTGTCGTTGGGGTCCATCTTCCCGTTGAATGGCAAGGCTGGGATGCCGTCGCGGGTCAGTTTTTGTGCCAACTCGACCGATTTCCTTGTGCGCGAAACGTAAACGATGGTGGGACACGGATTGCCCAACATCAAATTGCGGAGCGTATTGTATTTTTCCTCCTCTGTCTCGGCGTAAATGACTGAATAATGCAGGTTTTTTCGTGCTGATGAAGATGCAAACAACCTCAAGTCAAGGTTGAGTTTCCGCTTGAAATAATCGCAAATGTCGGTAATTACCTTCTGCTTTGCCGTGGCCGTGAAACACGAGACGGGAATGGGCATCTTCGTGTTTTTTGTTTCCTGCAACTTTCGGATGAAATCGCCGATGTATAGGTAATCGACGCGAAAATCCTGCCCCCAAGCCGAAAAGCAATGCGCCTCATCAATGACAAAACGCACTACGTTTCTGGAAACCAACAATTTCTCTATCGTTTTTGAACGTAGCATTTCGGGTGAGATGTAGAGCAAAGATGCACTTCCGTTGGCCACTCTTTCAAAAGCATCGGCGCGGCTGACGGGGTCGAGCAGCCCGTTGATGGTCACGGCATCGGTGATGCCACGCTCGGCCAAGTTGTCGACTTGGTCTTTCATCAGCGACTGCAAGGGCGAAATCACCACGGTAAGTCCGTGCACCGCCCGACCCGACATGATGGCAGGCAATTGGAAGGTCAGCGACTTGCCGCCGCCTGTCGGGAAAATAGTCAGCAACGAATGACCATTCACAGCGGCCTGCACTGCCATTTCTTGCATCGGCTCGCCGTCGAAGGTGCGGAACTCGTTGTAGCCGAACACGTTTTGAAGCCCCGTGTGAATGTCCAACTTGTCCTTGCAATAAATGCAATGTTCGTCATGGCAAGGCGTGTTACACAGCAGTTTCAGCACATTTTCGATGTTGGGGAAATTGCGCATCAACCATGGTGGGGTAATCGATGCACCATCGTTGGTTGAAATCAAGGCCAAGGCGTAAGCAAGTTCGATAGGGTATTTCTTAATAACCAAATCTATGCGGCTGTGGCTACAAATCTTTCCGTGAAATACTTGAAACACATGTGTTTCCAGATTGCCAAATGTGGTTTTGAAGCCGATATAATCAAAAAAGCCTGCAAACTCCTCTTTGTCGTTTAGCAGGCTGTAGAATATCGTTTTAAGGTCGTCGGGAAGCGCGTTGAAGGCATTTACTTCATCGTAGAACAAGTCGCGGGCTTTAAGGCTGTCGTTCAGCGGGTTGTTCAGTTCTTCGGTTTGCAGTTTGTCGTCTTTCAGCAGCTTGTGATAGGGGCGCTTTGGGAAGAGCAATGGTGACAGATAGAGCGTGTCGATGGCTTTTTTACGCTGAATGTCAGGAATATCGGCCAAATACTTCAAGTCATGATGAATGATGTTGTGACCACACAGGTACTCAGCGTTTGCAATGAACTTCACAAAATCCTGCCTCGAAGTGGAATGAAGCTCATTTTCAGGCTCTTTGAACGCGCCAAAGTCGTGAATCTTCTTGTCGTTCAGTCCCACTTCAAGGTCGATGAAAGCGATGCCAGACATTATTCGTACAAAAACTAGAAAGACAATGATAATTGTTCAGGTTCACCGTAAGGAGCGGCTTTTTCGGCAACAAAAGAACATAGGGTTTCATCCGTATCATAAGCTACAGTTGTTTGTAGGGTTGAACCTTCAATGTCAACTGGAGTTGCTCCCATACTTATCAATGTGGAATTAGCGCATTTTTCCTTGTTTGAGGGTTGGCGAACAAATATCTTTCGCCCTTTTTTCAGGCCATCGCAAACGCCAGCCCAAGTACCACCTTTATCATTGGATTGGGCGACATATATTTCCGAAGCCAACCCATAAATGATGGAATTCCGTGCCATTGCCAAGTCAACTGCCCATGGCGATTTGGGATGAAACACACTTAACACCAAGACATCACCTTCTATGATTTGTTTGTAGTATTTTTTCATTCCACTGGCAAACGTGGCAATACCTTGTGGCAAAACGATAATGCTTTGTCCCTTGTAATTCAGTGCAGAGTCAAGTGCTTGCTTGTCAACGCCTTTGGCAAAACCGCTCACCACGACCTTATACTCTAACGAAGCTTTTTTCGCTACATTGTCCGTAAATTGCAAAGCCGTGTCGTTGGCATTTCTTGAACCGACAATTGCCATGGCCTTTTCTTGCAGTATCTGCTTGTTGCCTTTGGTATAGAGAACAATCGGAGCATTGTATTTCAAGTTAGCCTTTAGTGTTGGTGAATATTCACCCGAAATTATTGGAATGATGTTATAACCTTGATTTAAGAGTTCTTCAACCAAAAAAGCATAGTTCGCCAACTCGTTTTTTGCTTGTGTCAACAACTCGTACTCCCCTTGCTTAAGTTCCATCCCCAGAAAACTCTCTGATTCAAAGAAATCTGCAATGGTCTTGCCAAGATTGAAGCAATAGACGATGATTTCGTTTTTTCGTTTTGTCCAAATTTGAGGGGTGTGCGTTAAGGCAACCCAATATGTCAGCTCATTTTCCATCATAATCAAATATCTCCTCCTACGGTTTTTGCAATGGCAATGGGTACAATGGTTTCTGCTCCCATAGTTGTTAATAGTTTTCCAATTTCTTTCATTGTGGCTCCGCTGTCAAAAATGTCGTCCAACAAAAGGATCCTCTTCCCGTTAACCTCTTCTGGTGACAAATATGAAAAAGCATCTTTGACATTGTCCTGTTTCAACCATCCATTTTGATATACTTTTTGTTCACTTGTCTGTCTGACTTTCACCAGTTTATGTGAAATGGGCACTTTGATGGCAGATGCGAACTTGGCAGCAAAATTCTTGACGAGGTCGCCCGAATGAGTCGGCGGGACGTACAACACCCAATCGAATCTTGCGTTGTCAAAAGTCTTGTGGAACGCCTTTAAGGTGAGCCGCAACAAAAAATCGGGGAAGTCGCCTCCGTTTTCATACTTTGAACGATGCAAGGCATTTCCGACATTCGAAACGCCATAGTAGGAAGCGGCGACTCCGTTCACAATGTTGCTGTTTCTTGACTCAACATCCAAAACGGGAAAGTATGATTCTCTGAAATCGGATAGTTTGTCTCGCCAAAAACCAGTTACTGTGACAGTCAGTTTGTTTAAATTAGTGTTGTCGCAATTGGAATAGTTCACGTTATTGTCATCATCCAAAAACTCACACAAGTATTGCATTCGCGGCTTGGTTGTATTGACATAACCCACCATAGCATCCAAATCCTTCAGTTTGGCGATTCTCAGATCTTCAAAAGATTGGGTGTCCAATTCTCTGGCACCGAACTGATATTCCAACACTTTACTTTTACCATTCACCACTTCTTTGGCTATTCCTTGGTCGATCAAATCGGCTTTAATAACTCGAATTTGTGTTTGTTTCAAATTCGTCGCCTTCATCAAACCCTTTTCGCCAAGTGGTTCTTGTTTTAATGCTTCGATGGCTTTCAAATACTTTTCTTTTGAAGGTCTTGCACCGTCAATAAAGGCTTTTGGCAATTCGTAATCTTCTTCTATACCGTTTTCGTCTTTCTGTTCGTTGTAGAACAGAATAATTGTAGTTGGCTTTCCATCTCTTCCGGCGCGACCGATTTCCTGATAATAATGGATGGGAGACGCCGGGATTTGGGTGTGGATAATAAAGCGGATATCGGGCTTGTCGATACCCATTCCCAAGGCATTGGTGGAAACAACGCATTTGTACCTGTTTTGCATCAATCCGTTTTCGACATCTTTCCTTGTATCTGCATCATGTCCTGCATTATAGTTGATTGCATTTATGCCATTGTAAACCAACCATTTTGCATAAACCTCTGTATTGACCCGAGTTCCCGTATAAATCAATCCCGTTCCTTCAATACGGTTTAGGTTTTGTGCCAACCAGACTAATTTTTCATCTTCTGAATGGACTTTTATCACATACAAATTGAAATTATCACGGACAAGCTGGCCTCTGATTGTTGTCAACCGGCCTCCGATCTGATGTTCAATATCTTGCTGAACTCGTTTTGTGGCAGTTGCTGTTGTGGCCAATACGGGAAGGCTTTGGGGCAACAACTTCACCAAATTGATGATACGGCGGAAAGCCGGACGGAAATCATGACCCCAAACGGAAATGGTGTGGGCTTCATCGATTACCACCATGGACAAGTTCATCTTTCGGGTTGCTTCAATCCACTCGCTGTTTTCTTGGCGTTCTGGCGCTATATAAAGGATTTTGACTTTGCCATCGAGTGCGTCTTGAATGGCAGCGGAATTTTCCTCCACCGATTGCTCAGAATTGATGTATCGAGCAGAAATGCCTTTACCGTTCAGGGCTTTCACCTGATCTCTCATCAAAGCTATCAAAGGCGAAAAAATAACCGTAATGCCCTCAAATTGAGTGGCTGGGAACTGGTAACACAGCGATTTGCCAAAACCAGTCCGCTGGATCATCAGTATTCGCTCGCCATTGAGAATGCGTTGAACAGCCTCCCATTGTTCGTTATAAAAATGGTCGATGCCAAAAATGCTTTTCAATCTTTTTTCGTAGTCAAACCTATTCATAACCCAACCAAAACATAATAATTTGCAAAAATAATAAATTACTTATAACAACTGCATATTCAACTGGTTTATTTCATTTGGTATTCAAAACAATCACCACAATCTCAGGACGTGTGCCCAACCTGAAGGGGATGCTTCCGCCCAAGCCTTCGCTCACGAAAAGGCGCTGGCTGTCCTCGGTATAGAGCCCTCCCCATTCGGGATACATCCACTTGGCTGGCGACCATCGGCCCAATTTCACCTGCGCGGCGTGGGTGTGTCCCGAAAGCATGAGTGGAATATCGGTGTCGGGCAGCACTTCCATGCGCCAGTGCGAGGGGTCGTGCGAAAGCAGGATGGTGAAAACACCTTCGGGGATGTCAGCGATGGCCTTTTTCAGGTCGCCAATTTCGGGGAAAGGCGGCTTGCCTGTGTTTTCAACGCCAGCGATGGCAATCTGGGCCTCGTTTCTTCGGATGATGCGATTGGCGTTGAGCAAAACATCCCAGCCCATACGCCGCTCAGCATCAACCACTTTCCGCGACTCTTGCCTGAGGTCGACGGGGCGTTCCTTCATCCCGTAGAAGCAGTAGTCGTGGTTGCCGAGGACGGAAAGAACGCCGTCCTTGGCCTTCAACTGCGACAAAACCGTCTCAAAAGGTGCGGTTTCGTTCGCCGAAAGGTTGACCAAATCGCCCGTGAAGACAATCAGGTCGGGGTTTTCGGCATTCGTGCGGTGCACCACCTTTTCGAGGAATGCGGTACGCTGACCATGCGTCCCGACATGCAAGTCGGAGAGTTGCACGATTTTGTAGCCGTCAAATTCTTTCGGCAAGTCGGCAAACTGTAATTCCACTTGCTTGACGGTCAGCGTTTTCCATCCGACAAGCAGGCCATAAAGCGCAACCAAGGCGATGAGGCTGCCCAAAACGAGACCCATTCCGTTGGCGATGCCCGTGGCGCGAGGCCATGCGACACCCGCCAATTTGCCGAGCAGCGAGCAGACCACAAGGGCAATCTGCGGCAGCGTGACGCAAAGCAAAATGCCCGTGACGGCCATCATCTTCGTAGCGCCGAAACCGCCAAAACGGGCAGAGGCGAACAAACCCAACGCTGCCAAGGCAGGCAACCACAGCAACAAATGGGCCCACCATGCCGCACCGCGCATCAAGGCAAGCGAGACGTAGAGGTCGGGCAGAAGGAAGAAAAGCACGATAAGGATGATGAAAACGGCCATGTCTTATAGGATTTTTCGTTGACAGTAAGATTCTTAAAACCTGTAGACCAGCAACCCTTTGAGGGTCCAATCGTGGAAAACGCCTCTGAAACCGAGGTCTTCAACATAATTAGGGATGTTCATTTGGGCGAGGTCTAAGGCATCGCGGCTACGGAAAAAGAACCTGTTATAGGTGAATTGGCTTGAAAAATAGAAACGTCCGAAATTCATGCCGAGTGCCGCGCTGCCGACATAGTTGGGCATTGGATAGCATAGGATCTTGGAGACCTTCTCTCCACTATGATGGCTATCAACGTATTCGTATGATGTGGTTTTCAGATAGTTGAATACTGTCAGCACGGGCATGGCGGTCAAGTTGATGGTAAGGTTGCGAAGCCCTTCGTCGCGTGGTCCGGTGGGGTCTTTGTGCCAAAGAACAAAGTTGACCGAATAGCCTCCGCCCACCGAAACCTGCATGGTGGAGAAGCAATCAATCAGGTTATAGGAATCCCAGACGGCCTCAGGCGAGTTGTAGAGGCTGCCTTGCATGTAACGTGCCGTGAGCATCCATGAGCCCGCAGTGTGGCGTTGCACAAAGCCGACCTTGTAGGCGGCAGGGTAGGCGAAACGCTTGTTGTTGAAGACGTAGCAGCCATCAATTGCGAAACTTTTCAGCATAGCCACCTCGTCGGTGGTGATTTCGTGATGGAAATAGTCGGCATCTCCCTCTTGGCCAACGGTCAGGGCAGAGCGGAAGAAATTGCTGATATTGAAATAGTTTAACTTAACACCCCACGACTTTCCGATGATATTGAACGCAAAGGCGCTTTTTTTCCATGCGCTGTGTGGCCCGACTTCCAATCCATAGCCCAACCTGACATTGCCATAGCCCACTTCAAGACCGACTTTCTTGCAAAGGTTTTCCGTAAGGGCATAGCTCGAAACGCCTTCCAAACCTCCATTTTCATCGTCCAACTTGAAGTTGACATCCACGTCGAAGCCGGCTTTCTGTCCCGTCGAGAACAGGCCCAGCGAAAAGCAGGGTAGGGGACGGTAGATATAGGCCGTGTCGATGGTTCCAGGCTTGGTGACGAAATCGTTGACGCGACTCCAAAAAGTGATTTCCTGGGCTTGGACTGCATTCATGACGAACATAGCGGCAAACAGAACAAACAGCTTCTTCATGTCAGCGGTTTTGCCGCAAAAATAGGGATTTCCGTGACACGCAAGGAAGGTCGGCGGAAAAAACGCATTTTGTGAAATTCTATCCGTGATTTGTGAAATCGTCAGATGGATTTATTGTCGTTATTTTGCAGCGTCAATCAACAAAGTCACAAAACGATGAAAACGAAACAATTCCTTATCGCTGCGATTGCCCTACTGATGGCAACGGGCAGTAACGCGCAAAACGCCAATTATCAATCAAACACAAATAAAATGAGCAAATCAATCGTCATCTTTTTCTCCCACGCTGGAGACAACTATTCGGTAGGAAACATCGAAGTGGGCAATACGAAGATCGTGGCCGACTACATCAGCGAAATCAAGGGCGCCGACCAGTTTGAGATCGTCACCCACAAATACGACGGCATGGCCTATATGCCCCTCATCGAGCTGGCCAAGGCCGAGGCCAACAACGGCGAGCTTCCGCCTTACGAAGGCATGGCTCCCGACCTGAGCCAGTACGACACCGTCTTCATCGGCGGTCCCGTGTGGTGGGGTACCTACCCGCAGGTGATGTTCACCTTGTTTAAAGACATCAACCTCGACGGCAAGACGGTCGTTCCTTTCACCACCCACGAAGGCAGCGGTTTGGCTTCTTGCGTGAGCGACGTGAAGAAAGCCTTCCCGAAAGCCAACGTCACCAAGGGATTCAGCATCTACGGCCATGAGGTGCGTGGCGGCAAGGCCAAGGTGGAAAAGTGGCTGAAGACACTGTAATCTTCATAAAATCATATTTTTGCACGGAAGCGGGTTTCTGTTGCTCCGTTTGCCATTTTTGTGTACTTTTGCAGCAAGTTTCATACCAAAACAAAATCGTAGCTGATCTTACCAATCAAAACGACAACGATATGACCCACATGGAGAAATGTAACAACATATAAACAATCAACAATCAACGAAATGAAACAACCCATCAAGACAACAGAAGCCATCTTCCCGATGCCCGTTTTGCTCGTGGCTACTTACAATGAAGACGGCACCATCGACGTGATGAACGCCGCTTGGGGCACCATGCTCGACCGCGAGCGCGTGGCCCTGAACCTGACCGAAACCCACCGCACGGTGGAAAACATCAAGCGCCGCAAGGGCTTTGTGGTCCACATCGCCGATGCGCCCCACATGGTCGAAGCCGACTGGTTTGGTGTCGTCTCAGGCAAGAACGAGAAAGACAAGTTCGCCAAGACCGGCCTCACCGCCACCAAGTCCAACCTGGTTGATGCGCCCATCATCAACGAGCTGCCCATCGCCATGGAATGTGAGTTCATCGAGTACCAAAGCGATGACACAGGATTGGGTGTCATCGGCAAGGTGCTGCAAACCTCGGTTGAGGCCGACAAGATGAAGGACGGCAAGGTAGACATCGAAGCACTGCAAGCCATCACCTTCGACCCTTATACGCATGGCTACTACCAAGTGACGAAGCGCGTTGGCGACGCCTTCAAAGACGGCTTGAAACTGAAAGGATGAGAGAACAAAATCAGCCGAGAGGAATATTTCCCCTCGGCTGTTTGGTTTGTAGAGACGTCACAGTGTGGCGTCTCTACAATTGATTGATGTTTACGGCAAATCATTCAAAATCTGGCCGCCTTCGTATTGCACACCGTCCCATTCGCCGCCGTCTTCGAGCCACACGTTGCCGTGGCCGCAATTGACGAAAGTGTTGTTGCTGTGGGTGATGCGGTCAAACAGCTCCACGCCGTCCAAGGTGATGCCGTAGTACAGGCTCTTGCCGATGGTGCAGTTGGTGAGCGTCAGGCGCGAGCCGTCGTAGATGCAAAGACAGCCGCCGTGGAAGTAGGCATCGTCCTCACCGCAGTTGAGGATCTGGCAATGGTTCATCACCGAGGCCTCTTTGGTGCTGTGATACTTGATGCCCAGCCAGTAGCTGTTCTCGTCTTCCATGCCACGGAAGATGATGGGCTTGTCGGCAGTGCCATCGGCGATTAGAGTGACAGCAGCTTGCATATCGACATTCTGTCCGCTCTTGAAGTACATCTGTGTGCCTGGCTCGATGGTGAGCTTGAAGCCGCCCTCAATCCAAAGGCCGCTCTCCATATAATAAGGTATGGGCATGGCTTTCAGCGTGGTATGTTGCTCCATGTTGATGTCGCGGCACAGTGCGTCGATGAAGTTGTGGCCGTTGCTCTCGAAGGCGTTGTTGGCGTTCAGGTCGAGGAGGCCAATCCAGTCTTCGCTCACGATGGGGTATTGGGCGCAGTTCTTGATGGTGTTGCCTTCGAAAGCCAAGAAGCGGGTTTCATATTCCACGTCGATGCCATAGCCGAGCGAGCCGTCGATGGTGCAGTTTTTCATCGACACCTTGGCGCCTTGCAGGTCAATCACGGCGTTCCACACATAATCGTCGGAGCCGCCACGGATGAATTCGACATACTCCCAAACGTTGTCGGCGCGTTTCGAGTTGACGCGGATTTGCTCCCACGAGCCGTTGTTGGGGTTGTTGGCCGGCCCCACGAATTTGATGGGTTTGTCAGCCGTACCCACCATGCGCAGGCCCGCGTTTTCACCCACTTCGATGGCGCCATTCGTGCCAGTGAACATGATGGTCACACCAGGCTCGATGGTGAGGAGGGCGTTGCCGTTGATGACCACCCTGCCGTCAACGATGTAGTCCACGGGCAGGCCGAGGTCGGGCCAAGTGGTGTTGGCGTCGATGTTGCCGCTGAACTCGGTCGGGTCGGTGGTTCCGCCGCCGCCACCACCTCCGCCGCTGCCGAAGGTAACGGTCACGATGTAAGAGGCTTGCGAGCCATCTTCAGCAGTCACGATGTAAGTGACGGGGTTGGTGAAGTCCATCGGAATGCCCGATGCGGGATTGACCGTGGCCTTTTCCGACACGGTGATGATGGGAATCATCGAGGTGACAGCCGTTCCCTCGGGTACGGTGGCCACGATGGTCTTGGCACTTTCGGTGATGACGGCTTGCACCGACGGTGAGACAAAAGCGAACGACAAGATTTTCTTTTCGCTGCTATCCTTCTTTTGGCAACCTGCAAGCAAAACAGTGATTGCCAACATGATAGACAAAATTCTTGAAATTTTCTTCATAGCTGTTGAATTTTAAGGTTAGTCATTGCAAAAGTAGAGGGTTCAACAATTTGCGTCAACTCCCCAAATGGGGGTATTTTGCGCTGTTTGAGCAAATTAATCGTCCCTTTTGGAAATTCTTGGCAAATAATGTCTACTTTTGTGCCATGTTGAAGTACATTTCAAATACCTTATTAATATGGTTTCTGCTTTTCTGTTCGGTGGCTTCGGCGCAGTATTCCGACCACCGCAACCGGAAAACCGACTCGTTGGAAAGGGTGCTCGAAAGCGGCAAGATGCCCAATGACGAAGCCTTGATGCGGGCTTATCTCGACTTGATGTGGGGCTATTTGCAGACCGATGGGGAAAAATCGGAACGATATGCCCAAAAAGCCGTGGAGCTTTCCTACAAGATGGATGCCTTGAATGCCCGTGTCGATGCCTTGCGTATCATGGGCTTAAACCATTATGGCCGTGACGATTACGAGAAAGCCATCGCTTTTTACAACGAGGCTTTGGCGGCGACCGAGTTGATGAAAGGCGACAAACGCTACTCGGAGAAAGACATCGACGACAACCTGAGTTCACTTTACGGCTCCATCGCCAACGTCTACAACATGCAGGACAAGGCGCAGTTAGCAATCCATTACTATCAGTTGGCCTTGCCGATTTTCGAGAAATACCGTTGGATGGAGTCGACGGCGATACTCTATCACAATGTGGCTGAGCTATATAACAGCATGGGCAATGCAGAAGAGGCCGAGCTCAACGAATTAAAGTCGTTGGAAGCGGCCCGTGCCTCCGGCGATTCGCTGTTGATAGCCATGCCGCAAAAGGTTTTGGCGAAGCTGTATTTGGGTCGGGACGACATAGCGAAGGCCGAGGAAGCCGTGCAATATTGTTACGACTATTACGGTCGTCACAAAGCCGAGGAGAGCGATAGCTATATTGTCACCCTCGTGACCATGGCTCGCATACAACTTAATCATTACCAAGATGTTGAAAAGGCGGAAACTTTAGTCAACGAGGCGTTGGAGTGCGTCACGGAGGAGACGTGGTCGGAGACGGCGGGCGATGCTCACAACGCCGTTTGCGAAATCGCGATGGAACGCAAGCAATGGCGCAAAGCCGAGGAATACGCTTGGAAGGCCATCAATGCAGGGGAGGAGGAGACCTACAACGATTTGGGCAGCTATGTCTATTTGACCCAAATCTATGCGGAATTAGGTGAGACACAAAAGGTTAAGGAGTGCGCAGCCAAGATATTCAACGGCATGGAGGCGTTTGCCACGGCCAACTACCAGTCGAGCCTGTCGCAAATGGAGGTGCTTTACGAAACGGAGAAGAAACAGGCGGCTATCGAGCAGTTGGAAAAAGAAAAACGTTGGTTTACAACGGGTTCTGTTCTTGTCGGTTGCATCTTGCTTTTGCTTGTGCTGTTGTTTTTCCTGCTATGGCGCAATGTGCGGCAAAGCAAGAAAAACGCGGTGGTGAAGGCCAAACTCGATGGCGAGTTGGCCGAGCGCGTCCGCATTGCCCGCGACCTCCACGACCGCATGGGCGGCCTCTTGACGGCGGTAAAACAGAACGTAATCCCTGAAAGCCAGGCTTCCAAGCTGACCGATGAGGCCATCCGCGAAATGCGCAACGTGGCCCACCACCTTTTGCCCGACGCGTTGCAACGCTATGGACTGAAAACGGCCTTGTCCGATTTCTGCCACACATTGAAAAAAGTCAATTTTGCGTTTTATGGCGACGATAGACAGGTTGAAAACGAAGAAGTTATCTATTGCATCGTGCATGAATTGGTCAACAATGCGGTGAAAAGTTCGGGCGCGGAACATATCAATGTGCAACTTGTTGTGAATGAAGAAGCCACGACCATTAATGTGAGCGACAATGGCAACGGGCAAATCTACCTCGAAAGCGATGGCTCTGGGTTGCGAAACATCCGCGAAAGGTTGGAAGCCATCGGCGGTAGGATGGACATTTATTCCAAACCCGACGAAGGCACTGAAATCAACATCGAAATCCCGAAAAATCACTTGTGATTTTGTCTCTAATTCCCCTGTTTTTCAGTAGATAAAAACAAAATAATCTCAAATTCTCTAATTCTTGATAAAAAAGAAATGACAACCTTGTTAATCGCCGACGACCACCGCATCGTGACGGATGGCCTGACCAAGATAATCAATGAAAACGCAGACACTCAAGTGCTTGGAGTGGCATCGACTTTGGCCGAACTTACTGAGTTGCTGCCAAATCTAAGGCCTGATGTGTTGCTTTTGGACGTGGCCCTGCCTGACGGCGACGGCATTGATGCCATCCCACAGTTGCGACAGCTGCAACCCGACTTGCGAATCATCGTCTTGACCATGTTTGCCGAGGCTTCCGTCATCCATCGTGCCTTGCATAACGATGCCAATGGCTATTTGTTCAAAAGTGCAGGCGCCGATGAACTGCTTGGAGCCATCGAAGCGGTTGCCTCTGGCGAGCAATTTCTGTGCGATGAGGCGCGGCACATCCTTTGCGAAGAAAAGGAAACGCCCGCCACTTTGACGATGCGCGAGCGTGAAATCTTGACTTTGCTTGCCGACGGCTGCACAATGAAGGGCATTGCCGACCGTTTGTGCCTCGCTTTCGAGACAGTGCACAGCTACACGAAAAACTTGCGGCAGAAAATGGGTTGCAACAACACGGCTTCGTTGGTGCGCACAGCCATCGAACGTCACCTAATATGAGTAGAGACGCGCCATGGCACGTCTCTACAAGTCGTCAATTCTTCCCGATTTTAATTCCTTTTCCACCCGAGCCGTTGCTGCCCGAGCTGGAATTGCCGCTGTCGCTTTTTCCGCCACCGAGCTTGATTCCCGACGATGTTTTTCCGCCACCCGAAGAACTATTGGAGGAGCCGCTTTTGTTCATCTTATAGCCGGCGGCCTCGGCCATCTGCTTGATATGGGCAGCGCGTTTCTGGGTGTTGGGGTGGCTCGACATCAGCTCGGCTATCTTGCTCGATGAGCCGCTGTTGCCTTCAAGGCTGACCAACACATTCAGCGCGTGATACATGGCGTATGGGTCGACGCCATTGGTGATGCAAAACTGGAAAGCAGTCTCGTCGGCTTGGGTCTCTTGCTTGCGCGAATAGGCGTTTTGTGCCAATTGCTGGCCGAGGTCGCCAATGAAGCCTTGCGAGATGGCACCCGCCGTTTGGCTGTAGGCGGCAATGCCATAACGGGCGGCCACTACCAAATAGGCGGCACGGTAGGCGTCGCGCACATCCTTATTAATAAGGTGGCCCAACTCGTGGCCGATGACGGCAAACACCTCGTCGTCGTTCATCACATCCATCAGGCCGGTGTAGACGCGCACCGAACCGTCGCCACTGGCAAAGGCGTTCACCGTATTCGACTGATACACTTTGTAGTTGAGGTCCAAGTCGCTGATGTTCTTGAAACGCGCCATGATGCGGTCGAGACGTTTCGTGTAGTCGTTGCTTGCTGGCAAAATCGTGTTTTGTCCATCGGATTCCACCATGTACTGACTGCACAACTGCTTGATTTGCGAGTCGCTGATGGTCAGGGCTTGCAAAGCGGCTGCACCGGCATTGGCGGCGGCGCTTTGGTCCACCACCTTCATTGAGGCGCAGCTGGTCATCATCATTACGATCACTGCACCGATAATTGCTAATTTCTTCATATTGAGTAGGTTTTAATTTTGACTTAGGACTTAGGACACGGGACTTCGTGACGCGGGACTGCGAGACATTAGCCCATGGTAATCCTTTAATCGTGCAAAAATAGTGCTTAATGTCGGAATTTTTTTCAAAAAAGTGCATTTTTTTCTTGCATGTTCCAAAATTAATGTATCTTTGCAGCATCAAAATAATATCAAAATAATATCATCTATGGAAACAAAAGAATTTGAATTCAATGGCTTCAAAATCAGCGGGTTCGTATCCCTCTTCCTGATTCTGGTCTTCATCCTGGCCGGCATCTTCATCATTTCCAATGCGGTCGATTCGCCGCGTGCCAACCTGATCATCGGCCTGACGATAGCCATCTCGTTCCTGCTCGTTCTCCTGCTGGCCGTCGGCCTGGTGAAGCTCGCCCTCGACAACCTGAAAGCCGAAGGCGTCGTCGATCTGGATGAAGAGCGCAAGGCTGCTATGGTGAGCAACTTGCTCGTGGTCCTCTGCTCGGAAGACAACGCCCAGCCGGTCATCAATGCCGGAACCCTCTATAATTGATCTGAGGAGCACGCGATGGCGAAAGAAGGAACCAGAAGTTTCGTGCTGCGCATCGACGCATCGGCGCTGGAAGCTGTCGAACGATGGGCTGCGGATGAATTCCGCAGCACCAACGGCCAGCTTCAGTGGATCATCGACGATGCGCTGGCGCGTGCCGGAAGGAAAAAGAAGAAGGAGTGACTTTCGGGGGTCACTCCTTCTTCGTCAGAGGCTTTTCCGGGTCAGAAAGCGTAGCGCAGGGCGAAGGCGAAGTTGGGGTCGAAGCCGCCGGCAATGCGGATATTCCCGTCTTCGCGAAATCCTTTGAAGTAACCGAGCACGTTGTAGATCGGGCGGAAGTCGAGCGAAACCTGGAACGGCGCGTTGAACTGATAGTCGATGCCCACCTGGCCCCCGATGCCCAGTCCGAAATGCTGCCAGTAGGGCAGCGAGACCTGGACGCCGGGTCCGCCGTACACGCCCAGGCCGCCGGCCAGGAACCAGTGCCACTGGTAGATGCCGGTGAGCGTGGCCCCGCCCGGGTAGGTGATTTTCTCCGCGTCATTGCCGTAGTCGCGGATGGCGGTATGCCTGAGACGCATGCCCAGATCCAGCTCGAGACGGTTGATGTCGCTGACGAAACGCTGGAACGACAGTTCCGTGGAGAAGGCGGCGCCGTAACCCGTACGGACACCGAAACTGTTGTCCTGAGCAGAGGCGGCGGTCGAGAGTCCGATCACGGCTGCCAGGACGAAAACCAATTTTTTCATATTGCAGCAGGGTTAAGCACTATTCTACGGAGGTTACAAGGTTGCGGTCGCCGTAGCCGTTGTCGACGCGGCTGACGGCAGGCCAGAGTTTGTTCTCGCGGATCCACTGGAGCGGGAAGGCAGCCTGCGTACGGCTGTAGGGGTGCTTCCACTCGTCGGCGCAGACTTCGTCTTCGGTGTGGGGGGCCATCCTGAGCGGGTTGTCCTCGGCGTCGAGCCGGCCGGCCTTGATGTCCTCACATTCCGCGACGATGGTCTTGAGGGTTTCCACGAAGCGGTCGATTTCGCTCAGCGGTTCGCTCTCCGTGGGCTCTATCATCAGGGTCTCATGGACCGGGAAGGAGAGGGTCGGGGCATGGAAGCCGAAGTCCATCAGGCGTTTGGCCACGTCGGTGGCGTCCACGCCGTAGAGGGCCTTGAATTCCCGCAGGTCGATGATGCACTCGTGGGCCACGCGGCCCGTGGCACCGGTATAGAGCGTTCTCAGTTCGGGCATGAGCCGGGCCGACATGTAGTTGGCGCTCAGGATGGCGATTTCCGTGACCTTGCGCAGGCCTTCCGCGCCCAGCATCTTGATGTAGGCATGGGTGATGGGCAGCAGCAGCGGGCT
>DGXB01000036.1:803-3571 GCA_002396205.1 Bacteroidales bacterium UBA4243 | reverse complement strand
CTTCATCTGCGGGGATTGAAATCGCCCGATAACGTATTGTCGTCCTTTCAGGACTCCTTAGCATCTGGCTGCATGAATAATTACATTTTCATCATTTTACGTTGCAAAAAAAAGAAATCACCTGTCCCATATCGCGGTACAAGTTCACAGTTTTTCCATTTTTTCCACTTTTCGGCCTTGCATCAGTTCTTCAGGCAACCAATCAGCACCACGAAAACGCCGTCTTTCCTGCGGTAGGCATAACTCCACAACTGACTTTCATTCCATCTGCCCTACTTTTTTGCGTCATTATCCAAAACAACTCACTATCTTTGCACAAATTTTTTGAACCTATGAAAAAGCTATCATTCGTCCTCACACTGCTTTTCGCGACAGTCTTTACGTCGTTTTCACAAACGGCCATCACCGAATCGCAAGCCCGCCAAATCGCAGCGGCATTCACGGCCACACGCGCTTTCGACACGCAAGAGATTCAGTTGGTGTCGGCCAACCAAATCTATGTCTACAACATTGGCACACAAGGCTTTGTCATCGTTTCGGGCAATACCGTCCTGCCGCCCGTCATCGGCTGGTCGGACCAAGGCACCTTCCCCGACCTGACCGACGCGCCCGACAACGTGGCCTCGTGGATCAACCACTATGGCGAGATGATCGATTTCGCTGTCGCCAACGGCATTGCGCCCGAGGCCGACGTCAAACAACAATGGGAAGAAGCCGAAAGAGGTGTTTTTGGAGCCAAGAACGCGACAACGGTCAACCCGTTGGTCAGCACACACTGGAACCAGGATTGCTATTATAATGAATACTGTCCGGCGACGGGCGGCGGCTGGTGGGGCGGTCCGTGCGGACACGTTTACGCGGGCTGCGTGGCCTGCGCCATGGCCCAGGTGATGAAGTTCTGGGATTATCCCGCAACCGGCTTTGGGTCACATAGTTACGTCCACAGTCAATACGGCAAACAGAGTGCCAACTTCGGTGCCACCACCTACCATTGGGACGAGATGCCCAACGAGGTGTGGAGCCACAACGATGCCGTGGCCACCTTGATGTACCACTGCGGCGTGAGCGTCAACATGAACTATTCGGCTTCGGGCAGCGGCGCCATGTCGCGCGACGTGGAGACCGCCGTGCGCTCCTATTTCGGCTACTGCGGCGCGAAATACCGCGAGAAGACGACATACAACCAAGAGGCTTGGAATACCATGCTGAGGGCAGAACTCGACCAAGGGCATCCCATGTACTACAGCGGTGCCAACGGCGACAGCGGCCACGCCTTCGTTTGCGACGGCTACGACGACAGCGACCGCTTCCACTTCAACTTCGGTTGGAGCGGCAGCAGCGACGGCTACTACACCACCACCGACGTGAACGGTTTCAACCAAGGCCAGGCGGTGGTGACCAACATGGTGCCGATGAACATCCAAGCCGACGAAAACGGCATCATCTACGTCAGTGCCGACGGTACGGGCGATGGCTCGTCGTGGGAAAACGCCACCGACAAGCTCCAATTTGCCACAGCCCTCTCGAGTGGCGGTGGCACCAAGGTATGGGTGAAGGCTGGCACCTACTACGGCGACACCACCGACCCCGAAGGCGCTTTCAACATCTCGGAGAGCAACCGCATCTATGGCGGCTTTGAAGGCAACGAGCCAGCCGACTACGACCTCTCGCTCCGCGACTTCGAGAAGAATCCCACCATCCTCGACGGACAAGGCGAAAGGCGCGTATTGCTGCAAGACCAAGCCTTCAGTTCGGGCAGGGAAGCCGTCTGGGACGGTTTCACCATCCAAAACGGGGCGGCAGGCAGTGGCGCAGGCACCTACCTCAATAATTACGTCACCCTCTCGAATTGCAACATCGTCAGCAATACCGCTACCATGTTCGGCGGCGGCGTCTACATCAACTCAACGGGCGGCACGACCAAGGTCAACCTCACGAATTGCACCATCACCGACAACAGCGCCTCGATGGGCGGCGGCGTGTGCGACCGTATCGGGGCGACCTACTCCAACTGCGGCATCAGCAACAACATCGCCACGACCAAGGGCGGCGGCCTATACCTTTATAATAATACCGAGCCGACCTTCAAGAGCTGCATCTTCGCCAACAATACGGCCAAGGAAGCCGGCGGCATGTATGCCCGAGGCAAATTCACGGCCTACAACTGCGACTTCGTGATGAACTTAGCCACGGAGAGCATCGGAGGCATCTACCACGAGGAGCGCCACAACAAATACTACAGCTGCATTATCTGGGGCAATGTGGCCAATGGTCAGCCGAGCCAGACCGACGGTGTGAGCGACTACGAATATTGCGCCGTGCAAGGCGGCGTGGAGGGCGCCGAAAACATCAACCTGCCAGCGGCCAACAACGGTGCAGAGCCAGGTATGTATGTGCGCTTCAACACCCCCGCCAGCGGAGCCGGTGCCGACTACCACAACAGCAACTGGTCACTGAAATCGAGGAGTATCTGCCTCAATGCCGGCAAACCCAACACCACTGGATTGGGCAACACCGACATTTACGGCAACCCACGTCTTCAGAAAGGTCGCGTCGACATTGGCGCTGCCGAGAGTTGCGCCTCGCTCACCAAGATTGAGAACGTGCTTTACGAAAGCGACTTCCCCTACTGGTTCTACAGCCGCCCCTTGACCGAGCCTGGCTATTATACCGCCGTGCTCGACGGACAGGATTGCGACAGCGTGATTGGCCTCACTTTGATGGTGTTGGAAGGTGTGGAAGAAGACGGCCCTTCGACAGGCTCAGGG
>DGXB01000036.1:0-641 GCA_002396205.1 Bacteroidales bacterium UBA4243 | reverse complement strand
CCTCTTGGGCCAGGTGGTTTTGCAAGCCAAAGAAACCAACGCCATCGACTTGAGCGGTCTTGAAAACGGGGTTTATTTCTTGATGGTCACGGACAAAAACAGTTTGAAAACCTCAATAAAAGTGGTAAAAAAATGAAAACAGCCTATTTCTCAGCAGGTTGCTTTTGGGGCGTGGAGTATTACTTCAAGCGGCTCAAAGGCGTTACGAAAACCGTCGTCGGATTCATGGGCGGCGAAATGGAAAACCCGAGTTACAAACAAGTCAAGACAGGCGCCACGGGACATTTGGAAACCATCGAAGTGGAATACGACCCCGAACAGGTTTCCTACGAGGCCTTGGTGCGCTATTTCTTCGAAATCCACAACTTTGAACAGGCCGACGGACAAGGCATCGACATCGGGACGCAATACCTCTCGGCCATTTGGTTCAACGACCTCGCTGAGCGCGACATAGCCATCCGCGTCTTCGGCGAACTGATGCAGATGGGTTATCATCCCGCCACTCAGATTCGGCAAGTCATGCCCTTCTACCCTGCCGAGGACTACCATCAGGATTACCTCGACGAGCGGCAGGAAACGCCGGAATGTCACGTTTATAAGAAGATTTTCTAAAAACATGTAGGGCTGTCACATTGTGGCAG
>DGXB01000103.1:614-6424 GCA_002396205.1 Bacteroidales bacterium UBA4243 | reverse complement strand
CGGTCTTGGGCTGTGCCACAATCAAGCCGCGTTGGCCTTTGCCGATGGGGGCGAAGAGGTCCATGATGCGGGTCGAGATGGTGCAGCCTTGGTGGCTCGTGATGTCGAACTTCTCGTTCGGGAACAAGGGCGTGAGGTAGTCAAAGGGGATGCGGTCGCGCACTTCCTCGGGACGACGCCCGTTGATGAGGTTGACCTTGACCAAGGGGAAGAATTTCTCGCCGGCCTTGGGCGGACGGATGACACCCAACACAGTGTCGCCGGTCTTCAGGCCCATCAGTTTGATTTGCGACTGCGACACATAGATGTCGTCGGGCGAAGGCAGGTAGTTGTAGTCCGACGAGCGCAGGAATCCGAAGCCTTCTGGCATGATTTCGAGCACGCCTTCGGCTCGCACGGTGCTGTCGAACTGGTTCAGCAGGTCGTCGCGACGCGGGCGTTGCTCGAAGCGTTCCGTTTTCTCCGGCTTGGGTTCGGCCACCGCTTCTTCGGCGGCTTTAGGCTCCTCTGCGGGCTTTTCCTCTTTCGGTTTCTCATCGGCAGGCATTTCCGCTTCCGGTGCAGCTTCGTTGGCGTTTTCGCGGAGGCGCTTGCGCTTTTGCTTGAAGCTCTCCTTCTTTTGGTTGGTGGGCTTCTCTTCGGCTATGTTGGCTTCTGGCTCTTGTGCCACCACGGCAGGTTCGACAGCCGCGATGGGAGCAGGTTCTTCCACCGTCTCGGCCTTGGGTTCTGGCGCAAATTCAACGCCGTTGTTTCGTTGCCATTCGCTGACGTTGGCTTCGGCTTCTTTGCTGATGCGCGGGCGTTTGCCGCGTTTGGCTTTGGGCGAGTCTTCGGCAGGCTCTTGCGCAGGCTGCTCTTTGGCTGGAGCAGGCTCGGGCTTCTCTGTTGGGGCTGGTGTTTCTTTTGTCTCGGGCTTGTCGGCCTTGGGCGTTTTAACTTTTTGTTTTTTGTTTTTCGGTGCCTTTTTGATGTCGGGATGGTCAGCCTGATGGTCGATGATGTCGTATATCAGTTGCGATCGGTCAAGATTTTCATCATCGATGCCCATTTCGGTGGCAATGAGTTTGAGGTCGTCTAACGACTTCTCCTGTAGTTCATAAATGTTGTACATAAATAATTGATGTGAAGATTCCGTCTTGGAATATGAGTGGTAATACAATAAATCTGTGGAGGGCTTTCTTGGATGCAATTCTCACGATTGTCCGCAAAAGTGGCGCAAAGGTAGTGCTTTTTTTTGTATTGGCAAGTTTTTGACGAAAAAAATCGTATTTTTGCGCCCGATTTTAAAACGAAAACATTATGTCACAAAGATTGCAATCCATTTTCTTTTTCCTTTCGGCGCTGCTGTTCGCCATGTTGTTCTTCTTGCCAATTGCTGAGTTCTTGGGTGAGTCGAATATATTGGTTTTCAATTTGTTTGGTGTCGAGAGCAGCTTGCCTGGGGGGACGGTTCCTTTTTCCAAGTGGTACAGCTTGCCGGTGCTGGTTTTGGGCATCACGGCCATGTTGCTGTGCGGCTATTTAGCCATGGGGCTTTTCCGTGCGGTGAAGCTGTCGCAGTTTGTTAAGCTGCACAAGACCGCTCGTATGGCCATCATCGTGATTGTGGCTTGGATCGCCTTGGTGTTTGCCGTTTATGTGCCTACGATTGGCAAGTCGGTCGTCGGCCTGAACGACACGATCTACAAGGCTGGGGCTTTCTTGCCTCTGGCTTCGTTGGTCATGACGGTTGCCGCCACATCGGGTCTGAAGAAGGACATCAAAAAAGTGCGATCAACCGACCGTATCCGTTGAGCCAAACGTTGAATGAAAAAACGAAAGCCGACTTCTTTTTGGAGGTCGGCTTTTGTCGTTAGATGACCTTGTTTCGGTCAAGCTCAAAGATTTCCATGTCCTTGAACTGCTTGCTTTCGATAACCATCCGGATGAAGGTGATTTTCTTGTGGAAGCCGCTGTTGCCCGCCGCGCCCGGGTTGACGTGCAGAAGGTTGAGCCGCTTGTCGTACATCACCTTTAATATATGCGAGTGGCCGCAAATGTATAGGTCGGGCTTTTTTTCTTCCAAGATGTATTTCACCTCTGGCAAATAATGGCCCGGATAGCCGCCGATGTGGGTCATGTAGACATCGACAGCTTCGACATGGAAAAACAGGTCTTCTGGATATTGCAGCCTGACTACATGGTCGTCAATATTACCATGAACGGCACGCAGCGGCTTGAAGTTGGCCAAAGCCTCCGCCGTTTCGATGTTGCCGATGTCGCCCGCGTGCCACAGCTCGTCGACGTCCTTGAAGAAATTGAAGAGCTGTGGGATGAGGGTGCAATGGGTGTCCGAAAGAATTCCTATTCGTTTCATTTTGGTTGTCCCCCTCTTGAGGGGGCAGGGGGAGTAAAAAATCTTCCTTTACTTCAAATTAATCATAAACCCGATGGCCAATACCTCTTTGAATTGGACCTTCGAACCTTTGATCAAGTCGCCCGCTTCGTTGTGGAAGGGGATGTCGTAGTCATAAATAAGGTGTGTGGCAAGGTTGGCGTTGAGCCAGTCGTTCACTTTCAGCACGAGCATGTTCTGCCAGTCGACATCGATGCGCTCGGGGTGGTTGAGGTAGTTGGAGAAGAGTTCGAGTTTCGAGCTGAAGTCGATGTTCTTGGCCAAAGGATATTGGAACTTGGCCACGGCGCGGGCACCAAACTCGTAGCGCACTTTGTTGATGGCGTGATGGGTCGTGTCGTTGGCGTCGAGCGTGTTCACGCCAAAGGCGCCTTCCTCAGCCAAACGTTCGTCGTTGACGATGGTCACGCGGCCTGTGATGGGCGAGAAGTAGAGCGAGAAGTGCGGGTTGGGCACCCATTCGATACCGAGACCGAGGGTGATGTAGGCTGGGGCAAGGAACTTGGAGATGTAATTGGTGGAATCAAGTTCGTAGTTGTAGCCTTTGGCGAACTGTGAGCGGAAAGCCAGCTCGGCGCTGTAATTCAAGTGCTCCGTGGCCTTGATGCCTGCCAACGAGGTGAACTCAATCTTGTCGTCGGTCTTGATGGGCTTTTTCTTGAAGCTGTAGTAGCTGTAACCCAACGAGGTGTTCAAGGTGTTGTCCCACTTGAACTTGCCTTTAAGGTAATGGATTTCGTAGTTGAAGATGGCTTGCCCGTTGACGGAGTTCTGTCCGCCAGCCGCCCAGTTGGTGTAGCTGCTTTGTCCGAAATTGAGGCCGATGTTGCCTTTGTGGCTCCAACCTTGGGGTTGCTCGTCTTGAGCGAAACTGAAAATGGCGAATGAAAACGCCACTGCGGTAAGTAAAAATTTTTTCATTTTGTTGTAATTATTTGTTATTTAATGATTTAAAGATTCAAGATTTAAAGATTCAGGCTTTAAGCTATAAACCATAAGCCATAAGCCATAGGCCATCAGCCAACTAATAACTGTTCCCGTCCTGGAAATTGCGGCTTCCGATGCTGAAGGTGATGTCCTGCATGTTGTTGCTGCGCACGTATTTGCCGTTCTTCTCGGCTGGGGTCCAGATGGTCTCTTGCAGCAGGCGTATGGCCTCGTTGTCGCAGCCGCCTCCCACCGAGTTGACGACGACGATGTTCGACACACTGCCGTCGGTCTCAACCACGAAACTCAGGCGCACTGTGCCTTGTATCTCGCGTTCCTTGGCCTCGGGTGGGAATTTCAGGTTGGCGGCAATGTATTTGCCCATGTTGCCGCCGTCGGCGAAGTAGGGCTTGGCCACCTCGTTAAGTTGCTTGTACTCGTATATTTTATAAGAGGTGTCAGCTTCGAGGACAAGCGGCGCTACAAGGCGCTCGCGACGTTTCCAGTAGCGTTTGTAGCTCTTCGCGTTGAAATTCACTTCGTATTCAAAGTCATAATCCGAGGGCAGCCCGCTGATGAGTGCAGGTTTCCATAGGATGGTCTTCACCAAATGCAACGCGATGGGGGAGGCCGCCTCGCTGAAGGTGGACTTCACTTGGTAGTGGCTTGCATCGCCTTGCGCATCGACATGGAAGCCGACGACGACTTTGCCGCTGTTGCCTTGTTTAAGGTCAGCTTGAGGGTAGACGAGGTTCTGCGTGATGTATTCCTTGGTCAGGTTCTTGCCCGAAACGGGTTCAGGAACCGCAACTTGTGCATTCGTTTTCAGCCCAATGGCAAAAAGAACAATGGCGATGAGAGGTTTAAGTGCTTCCATAGTTTTGTGGTATTGATGATGCAAAATTAAACAATTAAACAATTCAACATTTTTCAATTCAACAATTTTTTATTTTTGCACAAAATTTAGGTCTATGGAAGACAATTACAAGAACAATATGGTGTTTGGCATCCATCCCGTGCTCGAACTGATCCGCTCGCAGAAGGAGATCGAGAAAGTATATATACAAGTTGGCTCGCGCTCGTTGGAGATTTCGGAGATCGCCAACACCTGCCGCAAGAATGGAGTGCCAGTGCAGTTTGTGCCTATCGAGAAGATGAACCGCCTGACGCGCAAGAACCACCAAGGCGTGGTGGCGTTCATCTGCCCGATCGAATACCAGCCTTTGGAAAACGTGGTTTCAGCTATTTTCGAAGACGGTCGCGATCCGTTCATCCTGATGCTCGACCGCGTGACAGACGTGCGCAACTTCGGTGCCATCGCCCGCACAGCCTACGCCGCCGGTGTGGATGCCATTGTCATCCCCAACCACGGCTCTGCCCTCATCAACGGCGACGCGATGAAGACCTCGGCAGGGGCTTTGTCGCTCATCAACGTGTGTCGCGTTGAGAACATGAAGGATTCCATCGACTTCCTGAAAGCCAGCGGTCTACGCGTTGTAGGTTTCACCGAGAAGGCCCAAGAGAGCCTCTGGAAATCCGACCTCACCGGTCCGCTCTGCGTGATGATGGGATCGGAAGAGGACGGCATCAGCCCCGCCTATCTCAAACGCTTAGACGACCACCTGATGATTCCCATGCCCGGCGACATTGATTCGTTGAATGTTTCCGTGGCCACGGGTATCGTCTGTTTTGAGGTGGTGCGGCAGAGGATGGGGTGATTTTTTTTCTTGCTATTTCAGAAATTGTTTATATTTGCAGGCGAAATGATAATTAATTAGCTATGCCAAAAGCCTTTGTATATGCAACAGCTAAAGTGATTTGGACGTTTTTGTTCTATGGCACGGACAACAACGAGAGCCGTGCACATGTTCATGTTGGCAAGGCGGGGGTGGTTGATTTGGCGAAGATATGGTTGGAACCTGAAGTGGAGATTTCGAAAAAAGGTGAATTAACTGACAAACAATTAGTTCAAGTTCTTGAAATAACTAATAGATTTCAGAAAGAGTTGTTGGAACAGTGGGCTGTCTTTAAGGCTGGTAGAAAAGTTAAGAGTATAAGAGTAAAGGAGTAACAATGTATACAATAGAAGGTTATTGGGATGTTGTCCCACGCATCAAGGATGTTTCTTTTCCTCATCGAGGCAAGATGCAAATCACCTTGCAGGACGGGAGGATTATCGTTGTTTCCATCTCCAAGTTTCCGAGTGTGAAACGGTTGAGCATGAAGCAACGCAAGAAATGGTACATCCTCGGCAACGGATTCTCTTTTGAGGATTCCGATGAGGTTATCCATATTGAACAAATCCTTGGAAATTTCGCGAGTTATGCTCACGAGGCATAACGTTTTGTTGATAATAACGAAAAGAGGATGACTGATTTTTTTGGTCATCCTCTCTTTCTTTCATGGTGATTATTTCAGGTATTTATCCAACCAATTATAGAACCGTCTCTGCCAGAGAACGCCGTTCTGCGGCTTCAGCACCCAG
>DGXB01000103.1:0-552 GCA_002396205.1 Bacteroidales bacterium UBA4243 | reverse complement strand
AGCACCCAGTGGTTCTCGTCGGGGAAATAGAGGAACTCGGCGTCGAGGCCGCGCAGGATGGCGGCGTTGTAGGCCTGCATGCCTTGTGTGAAGCAGATGCGGTAGTCCAAGCCGCCGTGGATGACGAGGATGGGCGCGGTCCATTTGTCGACGAAGAGGTGGGGCGACTGGGCGTAGGTCTTGCGGACGGTGGGGTTGTTCCAGTCCCAGAAGGGGCCACCGAGGTCCCAGTTGACGAACCACATTTCCTCGGTCTCAAGGTATTGTGCCTCAAGGTTGAACATGCCGTCGTGGGCGATGAGGGCCTTGAAACGACCGTCGTGGTGACCGGCTAACCAATACACGCTGAAGCCGCCGAAACTAGCGCCCACGGCACCGAGGCGGTTCTCGTCGATGTAAGGCTCCTTGGCCAACTCGTCGATGGCGCTGAGGTAGTCCTTCATGCACTGTCCGCCGTAGTCGCCGCTGATTTCCTCAAGCCATTCCTGGCCAAAACCGGGCAAGCCGCGACGGTTGGGGGCGACGATGATGTAGTCGTTGGCAGCCATCATC
>DGXB01000062.1 GCA_002396205.1 Bacteroidales bacterium UBA4243 | reverse complement strand
CTTCTTTTAGGATGTGCCATTTTTTTGTTATTTTAATCGTTAATTACCTGTTGTTTATTTATCGTTCAATTTAATGTCTTTCAAGGCGGCCCAGCGCGGGTCAATCTCGTCGGTGTCATCGTCGTCCTCAACGGGTGCATCCTCTTGGTTGAGCATCGCTATCACCTCGGGGTTGCACTCGCCTTCGGGATGCACGCGGTGCATCGGGATGGCGAGGATGATGTACTCATACACCAACGGGCGGATGTCGTATTCGCTCAGCTCGGGCGAGACGACAGCCACGTCGTCCGACTCTTGGGCGTTCTCCGTCCCCAACTTGAGGAAGAAATCCTGATGGCTCTCGATGGGCTGGTCGAACTCGTCGGCGCAACGGTCGCAAGGCACGCGCACGCTTCCTTCAAGGTCGAAATGCAGCGTCAGCATGGTCTCTTGGCGGTCAATGTCCAAGTCGACATGCACCTTACCTTGCTGAACCTCAGAGTAATCCATACCAGCAAAGAAATCGTTGTCGATCTCATATCCAAAGGCATGGCTTCCAAGGGCAAGGCCGCTCACCGGAATCAGGAATTCGTTCTTCTTCTCCATTCTACCTTAATTCTGCCTAAAAATCGGGCTGCAAAAGTACGGAATTAATTTGAATGTGGAACGTTTGGGGTGGATTTTTCGCAAAATTCACTATTTTTGCACCACAAAAATCAAGCATATTATGACACAGATCGAACGCATCACCCGCATGGAAGCCCTTTTGGACAAGGGCACGGAAACAGTAAGAAGATTGGAAAAGGCCTTGGACGACTTTGCCGCCCTTCAGCCCGACATCGACGAATTGCAAGCCTACTACGACAGCGACGACTGGCGCACCGACTTCGAGGCCGACGAAGCCGGGCTGCTGCCCAAGGACCTCAAGCGCGGCGTGTTGAGCGAAGACGGAGTCTACGACCTGCTGGAGGACTACCAATGCCTGAAGGATCAGATCCGCACCATCGAATAAAACTTACGACCCATGAAAAAGCACCTCATCATGACCACCATCGTTTTGGCCGCCCTCACTTTGACCAGCTGCGGCAACAAAGCCCAGGAACAAACCGAAGCCCCCAAAGAAACCCCGACCGAAGCCCCGACAGCCGACACCACCTTCCGTGAGTTCGACGTCGTGGCCGACTACCAAGGCAATCCCTTCACCATCTTCAAAGGCCACGGTGCCCTGTTGGCCGTGGGCGACGAGGCCCACCACAACGCCATGACCATCGGCTGGGGCGCCTTGGGCAACCTGTGGGGCGAAAACATCAACACCATCACCGTGTATGTGGCTCCGGCGCGCTACACCTTCGAGTTCATGGAGCAACACCCCTACTTCACCGTGATGACCTTCGACCCCGAGCGCACCGACATCCTCGACTACATGGGCACCCATAGCGGTCGCGACGTGAACAAGGAACAGGAACTCGGCCTTCACGTGGCCTACACGCCCCATGGCGCACCTTATTACAAGGAAGCCCGCGAGGTGTACGAGTGCGAGACCATCTACCGCGCCCCCTTCGATCCCAAGGGTTTCGGCGAGCTGGGCCACCGCCGCTACGAGAACTTCCCCGCTGGCATTCACTCGATGTATATCGGACGGATTCTGGGGGCTTGGAGACGAGGCTAAAAGGAAACGATTATTTATTTGTAAATCATTCAGTTGCTGTTCAATTGGCTTCCGATTCAGATATTTTGCGACGAAAAACCTCAGTTTTTCGAAGAAATTCCCTATTTTTGCAAGTTAATAGGGAATTTTCGTTTGATGAAAAACGCTAATGATAAGAAATACAGAGCAATAGACTTCTTCTGCGGAGGAAATAATGAAAACTTACAGCTATGGACGGCTTCAAAAACATTGAGATAAAAAACTTCAGAGGAATTGAGCATTTGACCGTTGACGATTTGTCGCGCGTGAATGTTTTTCTCGGACAAAACAGCTCGGGGAAAAGCTCGGTGTTGGAGAGTATAATCATGCTGATTGGCATGTCGAATCCCGACCTGCCACAACTGATTAATACGATAAGAGGACGTAACTACAGCAGTTTTGCAGATTTAAGTTATTTATTCCGCAACGGCGACTTAAAGATTAAGCCGGAAATTGCGGCTGAATTGAGGGATGCCACAAAACGGCATTTGTCGTTGGAGATGACCTATAGATTTGACGAGAAATCTCAAGGGGATTTCCAAAACGGGCAAATTCCGACATCAGAAACAAAGACGTTTCTCAACACCTTGAGAATGTCGTTCGATGTGGTAAACGACTCTGAAACCAAGAGCTATGAATGTGGTATAACCGTAGGGCAAAATGGGCTAACCACAGGGAAAAAGATGGCGGATGGCTATATGGAGAAAAACAGCGTGGCCTTCATTCCTGCCGATTTGGCTTCAGGCAACCCCGTAAACGACCTTGTGGAATTGATCAAGCGGAAAAGAAAAGACCATGTGCTGGAAATGATGCAAAAGTTTGACAGCCGTATTACTGCAGTGGAAGTCTTGAACAATGCTGCTTATGTTGGTTTAGAAGGACTTGACCAGTTGATGGCCATCAACATGATGGGCGATGGTATGCGACGTTACTTGAACATTGTGGTCGCCGCTGCCAATCCAATGAATAATATTCTCCTCATCGACGAAATTGACAACGGATTGCATTATTCGGCCTACAAGAAACTCTGGGAAGCCATTTTCGCCTTGGCCATCAGCACTAACAAGCAGGTGTTTGTGACCACCCACAGCAAAGAGACGCTTTATCGGTTGAACGAGATGCTGGAAGAACATACAGACTATCAGGATACCCTGCGGCTCTATACGATTGAGAAGACAAAGTTGGAAGGGCATCAGGCATATAAATACACCTTCGAAGAGATGAAGGCCGCATGTGACAATGATGTGGAACTTAGAAGTTTGGCACTATGAAAGAGCGGTTCCATATTATCGTAGAAGGGTTGGCTGATTTAGTGTTTTTTGAACAATATTATCGTCATTTGTTCGGGAAGTCTGCTCCAAATGGGTTTGTCTTTAAGACTGACGGAAAAAACAACTTACCTAAATTCGCAAACCAAATGCGCACCATGTCTGCAAATGGTGGCATCAATCTCGTGGTTTTTGATGCAGATGATGACATTGAGGCTCGCCGAAAGGAATTGCTTGCAATCAAAGAGCAGTTTGGAGTTGAGTTCGAGTTGTTCTTGCTTCCGAACGACAAAGAAGCTGGCGCATTGGAGGACATGTTGGAAAACATCATCAACCCGAACAACAAGCCAATTTTTGAATGTTGGGAAGGCTACGAAAAGGAACTGGTGAAATTAGACATTCCAGGCAGAACGCCTCCGCCCTTGACCACTCCAGCCAAGAAAACCAAGATTTATGGGTATCTTGAAGCCTATCACGGTGAAACCAAGCGCGAAAAGGAACTAATAAAGGAAGCGAACCGTAACTACGCCGACCCCAGACTTTGGGATTTGGATGCGGAGTATTTGGGGGCGCTGAAGGGGTTTTTGGAGAGGAATTTAGAGGATGAGAATAATTAGAACACCGTATTAAAGTATTAAACTCAATTATAATGATTAGAACTTTTACAACACACTCCCGTTTAGTAAACGAATTATTTGCAAATTATGTTAGTACATTTGCTGCATTTTGCGAATTAATCAACAACTCCATTCAAGCACATGCTAAAAACATTTGGATCAATATTGATTATACCTCAGAAGAGGAAGCGTTGCAACCATTAATAATTAAAAAAATGGAAATTCGTGATGATGGAGAAGGTGTATATATTGATGATATTAATGAGAAACTACTAAACATCGGCACAAACAACAAGGATGGCGGAAAAGGGATTGGACGGTTTGCTGCTTTTCAATTAGGAGAAACTGTTGAAATTGAAACTATCGGAAAATCTGTCGAGCACAACAAAACATCGAAAACCATCATTCCGCTTAGTTATAAAAGCTTTAGCAAAAACATTAATGTTTCAGAAGTACAGATTTCCACACAAGAAGAAGTGTACGATGGATTGGGCGATACTTCTTACAAAGTTACAATTTCTGACTTTTATGATACGAGTTTGGGTGATATCTCTCCTCGAAAAAAAATCGTTGAAAAACTATTGAAGAACAATATTCAATCCGCAATTTTTGAAAGATACCCTTTAAAAATCTACAATCAAGAAGTTACATTTTATATCAATGATGAAAGAATTGACCCTGTAAACTTTATTATTGGAAAACCATCTATTGAAAATGTACCATATATAGATAAAGACGGGAAAGAACATGACATAGCTTTTCGATACATAAATTTGAAACATGTTGAACAAAGAAAAGTGTTTATTACAACAACCAATGCTGGAATTCAAACTATTGCTTCCGGATTTGAATTTGATGCAGAATGGTTGAGTCCAAAAATTGGCGGTTGGTTTATTTATGTATCTTCTGACACGCTCAACCCAGATATGTATCGAAACATCGTATTAGATGATATGGATGAAGAGTTTAGGCATTACAAATCTTTCTTGAAAAGCCAACTAACCATTTTTTTTAGAGAAAAAAACAAAGAATTCGATAACTTTATAGATAAGTTGAAAAAAGACGAGTATTATCCCTATAAAGGAAATAAGTCTTCTTCAAAATCTAAAATAATTCTATTTGACAAATTAGCATTTCTTGTTGAAGATAGGTATAATCTTTTAAACGAAAATAATCAACTTCGAGAGATGATTTACCCACTAATAGACAGGACTATCTCCAACAGAGAATTAGATAATATATTAAAAGGCATTTTGAAGCTGAACAACAAAACAATAACTCAATTTAATGATTTGTTAAGCAGAACCGAATTAGAGGACGTTGTTGCATTTGCCGATAAAGTTTCTATCAAACAAGAAGAATTAGAGTTTTTAGAAAAACTCGTTTATTCCGAAATCTCCAAACATATTAAAGAGAGGAAAGAATTACATAAGTTTTTGGAAAGAATGTTATGGATTTTCGGTGAAGAATTTGCAGAAAACACGAAACTGTTTTCAGACAAAAATCTCGTTAATAATTTGACTCAACTTAGAAATGATTTGATGAAATACAAACCTTCTAAAAAAGACGACAATATCATAGAAGGTCTTGATAAATCAGAAAAATCTATTACGGATTTGTTTATGTATAGTGAAAGGATTATCGACAGTAACTCTCGAGAAGTCCTTGTTGTAGAATTAAAAGCTCCAAAAGTAAAAATCGGTTCCAAGGAATTGCAGCAAGTGATGCATTATGCTCAAGCAATAGAAACAAGTCCAGTAACTCCGTCAAGCAAAAGATTTAAGGTTATACTGGTAAGTTCAGATATTAGTTCAAACGCTTCTTATCAAATTAAAGGGGAGGATAACAATCCATTCTTGTATTTTAGAAGTAATAGTAATCGTGTCGAGGTCTGGGTGATGCGCTGGAGTGATATAATTGAGCGACAAAAACAAAAACTAAAATACCTTGCCAATGCTTTAGAAATCAAAGATGTTGATGTTAAGGAAAAAGCAGCGAAAGATTTTGCCGACATTGATTTTCAACGGACATCTGCTACATTTAAAAAAGTGGCCATTGACAACTGATAATATGCCAAAGAAAAAATATTCATAGACCTTTTCGCCGGCATAGGCAGTTCCCATACAACTGGCAAAGTAATAAAAATCGATAAAATACTCTAGTTATGGCAAGAAATAATAACCTCGCAAACATAGTAGAAACCATAGCAAGCGAGCAAAAAAGCAAATATGACACTGAAGTTTTGATTGAATCTCAATTCTATAGTGATTTTCCATACAAAGTTCTGTCATATTTGAAAAAGAATTACCAAGATGTTTTCAAATCCTTCATGAAACATATAGTTCCAGATAATTCGGGGAAGATAGATTACTTGATTTATATGTTTGATGATATTAGGATACCACGTTTATTTTTATCTGTAGATATTTACCCAACTTTAACAGGTAAAGATTCAACTAGATGGATAACAGAGAAAACATTTTTGATTGATGGAAAGGAATACTATATTAGCAACCAATGGGTAGGGCATGAAACCGAAGAAAAGAAGAATCTTAGAATCAATGATTTTGCAATGGCTATTTATGATAATAGTGAGCACTTATTTTTCGTTGATTTTGTGAAAAAGAACACCATGAAGCCCTATTCACAACTTGTTATGGTCAAACAACCAAAACTTGAAAATAACGATTCACGTCCTAATGATTCATTTATGATTAATCAAGTTGTCTCCTCCCTCCTCTCCACCGGCCTAATCTATTCCGAAACCCTCATCAAGCGCCTCGCCTATTCGCTGATGGCCAAGCCTTTCGTTATCCTCAGCGGGCTGGCGGGTTCGGGAAAGACACAACTGGCCTTGGCTTTCGCCAAATGCCTGAGCGAGAACATTGAGGAACAAGTCTGCACGGTTTCCATCGGGGCGGATTGGACCAACCGCGAGCCGCTGTTGGGCTATCCCAATGCCCTGAAAAACGATGAATACGTACTGCCCGAAAGCGGCGTGCTGCAACTATTAATGCGGGCAAATACGAACCAAGACAAACCTTATTTCCTCATTCTCGATGAAATGAACCTCAGCGTGGTGGAACGCTACTTTGCCGATTTCCTCAGTGCCATGGAGTCGGGAGAGCCTATCAAACTTTGGGATAACGAAAGCGAAGCTGTGCCCAAAGAAATCGCCCTGCCCAAGAACGTCTTCATCATCGGCACCATCAACGTGGATGAAACCACCTATATGTTCAGTCCCAAGGTGCTCGATCGCGCCAATGTGATTGAGTTCAAGATTGCACCAGATGAGATGGAGCAATATCTCAATGAGAAGAAAGACATCCACCTCGAAAACGCCTATTCCGCTTGCGCAGATATGGCTACGGACTTCGTGAACAAAGCCAAGTCACAAATTCAGATTGACAATGCGGATGAAAAATCGGTTCTGCTCTCGTTCTTCACCGAGTTGAAGAAAGTCAACGCCGAGTTTGGCTACCGCACCGTGAACGAAATCAGCCGTTATATCCATTTTGTCAATGAAAATGAAGATGGCAAAGATGATGAAAAGGACAGTCTAAAGGGCGATAAAGCCATCGACACCGCCATCCTGCAAAAGCTGCTGCCCAAGCTGCACGGCTCGCGCAAGAAACTCGTACCCGTGCTTACTTCCATGTGGCAGCTCTGCCTGAAAGATGGCGTTTCCAAAGAGATTGATGTGGAGTTTAATGCTACAGATTTCAAATATCCCGAATCGGCGGAGAAGATTCAAAGGATGTATCATGCCGTGGTGGACAATGGATTTACTAGTTTTGCGGAGGCGTAAGTTTTTATGGTTAGAAGACAATTGTTTAAAAGAAATATGCGTTTTTAACACATGGCCAAAGATAAAGTAATAAAGGTGACAAACCCACGTGTTCCGATTCCAGATGAAGAGTTGTTGCAGTTAGCAGACAAAATTGTGCAGGTAATCGAGGAGGGGAAACAATCGCTGGCGATTAGCATCAACGAGATTGTCAAAACTACTTATTGGAAAATAGGTCAGTATATCGTTGAGTTTGAACAACAGGGCAATGTAAAAGCAAAATACGGCACGTCAATGTTGTCGAATCTCGCCAAAGTGTTGAGAGCAAGGGTCGGAAGAGGCTACAGTCGTCCTAACCTGAACAACATGAGGAAGTTCTATCTGATGTATCCAATTTGTCAGACATCTGACAAATCGGGTTCTCCTATATTGCAGAAACCTGAAATTTGTCAGATGTCTGACAAATTAACGTGGTCGCACATCTGTGAACTTATAACAATTGACGACCCATTGGAACGAGAATTCTACGAGAAGGAATGTGTTGCCCATGGGTGGTCTGTTGACACACTTCACCGCCAGAAAGAAAGTGGCCTTTTCATGCGTCTTGCACTTAGCAAAGACAAAGAGGGCATATTGGCATTAGCGCATGAAGGCCAGCAAGTACAGACACCTGAGGATGTGGTAAAGAGTACCTACACGCTGGAGTTTCTTGGCATAGAAGACAAGAAACACTATAACGAAAGGGATCTTGAGAAAAAACTGATAGACAATATGCAAATGTTTCTTCTCGAACTTGGCAAAGGCTTCACTTTTGTCAAAAGGCAGTATGGCCTTACCATCAATAACACACACTATCACATTGACTTGGTGTTCTATCATAGAATTTTGCGGTGCTTCGTACTTATAGACTTGAAACGCGGTGCCGTAAAACACAAAGATATCGGGCAGATGAACATGTATCTTGGCTATTTTGCCAAAGAGGAGAACGTGGAGGGAGACAATCCTCCTATCGGCATCATTATGAGTCATTACAAAGACGAGTTGATGGTGGAATATGCAACGTATGGTATGGATTCCAACCTGTTTGTTTCAAAATATGAATTGTACCTACCCGATAAAGAAGAATTGCGCAGAATGGTAAAAACGATTCTGAAATAATATGACAGACCCTCTCAACATACCCATCACCAGAAAGCACGGAAGCGTGAGGCTGCTGGTGTATCCGCAATCCTTGAACGCGAAAGTGTTCGAGGACGAGCAGGCTGCCGAAATGGGCGAAGCCCGTTGGCAATTGGTGGAGGGCGAGGAGTATGAATACGAGTTCGAAGGCAATTATCGTTTTAAGGAACACGAACTTGTCAGGCCTTTCAAGAGCAACCCGTCGAGGGGACTAATCAAAACGGGCATCTATGTCGGTTGCCTGACGCTGATAGTCACCAACGATGCGGGTTTTGAAGCCGAGGTCAGTTTTGAGGTGCGTTCCGTCAAAATGGATTACCGAACGGATTACAAGACGATGCTCCACGACATCACCAGCCACTTCACGGATTTGGTGATGATGCAAGGCGCACCCGTAACCCAACGGTTCGAGGTGGATGCCAACGAGGACAGCCGCACACTTTACCAGCAATTCGCTTTCATGAAATCACTGATTGACAGCGAAGAGTTTGAAGAAGCCCTGAACAAGATTCTTTACAACCCTATCCATAAATGGACAGGAACGACCATAGAGAAAGACATCTGCTCCGTAAAAAGGATAGGACGGCAGGAACTGAAACAAATTGCCTCCAGCAAAAACCGACTACCGTTGGGAGAAGGGACAATCATCGGCGACCATATCGACAGCGTGCCGCGAAGATTGTCGGTATCCTACAAGAAAGACACTGTTGACGTGGTGGAGAACCGTTTCGTGAAGTTTGTGTTGCAATCGTTTTCTTCGTTTTGCAGCATGATTCAGCAATGCAAGAACGCCAGCCCAAGGCTGATAACCGAGGCCGAACTGACGGCAAACAAACTGACAGGATGGCTGAGCCGCAGTTTCTTCCTTGATGTCTCCAACTTGCAGACCATGGCTTTGAACAGTCCTGCCTTGCAACGCAAAGAAGGCTATCGTGAAGTCTTGCAGGCTTGGATGATGTCGAAACTGGCGGCGCAAATCACATGGAAAGGCGGCGACAATGTGTATCAGGCCGGCAAACGCAATGTGGCGGCGCTTTACGAATATTGGGTATTCTTCAAGTTGCTTGACATCGTCAAAAAGACCTTCCATCTGGAACTAACCGAAGCCGACGAAAAGAAGTTAGTCAAAACCGATAAAGAACATATCAATCTTGAACTCAAGCAAGGCCATACAAAAATGATAGGCGGCCGGTTCCGCGAAGCTTCTCGAACATTGAATGTGCGATTGTATTACAACCGAACCTTCGGCACTTCTGACAATCTGGATGCAAGCGGCTCGTGGACCACTGCCATGCGCCCTGATTATACCTTGTCAGTTTGGCCAGGAGACATCACGGAAACCGAGGCAGAGGAAGAAGACCTGATTGTTCACATCCACTTCGACGCAAAGTATAAATTGAACAAAATCCTGCTCGACGACAGACTGCCTGACGAAACACATACTTTTGAGGACGAAGACGCAGACCTTTCGGAGGACGATTTGCTGATGAACCAAGAAAAATGGGAAGAAGAGAAAGGCATCTACAAACGGGTTGATTTGCTGAAAATGCATGCTTACAAAGATGCTATTCGACGCACAAGTGGCGCTTATATCCTTTATCCCGGTTCGGAAAACAAAAGGTTGAAGGGTTTTCACGAAGTACTGCCTGGATTGGGAGCCTTCTGTTTGTCGCCAAACAGTATGGAAAGGGATTCAAAAGAAATCGAACGATTTCTGCATGATGTTTTGGACCACATGCTCAACAGGGCTTCGCAACGGGAGCGCATCTCGTACCACACTTACGAAGTTTATAAAAGCGAGCCATCAATGCTCTGTGAGTCTTTGCCAGAGCCTTATGGAGTCAACCGCGATTTGATTCCAGAAGAAACGTATGTGTTGTTGGGCTCGTTCCGTGACGAGAATCATCTGAATTGGATACTTGACAACAAACTATACAACACAAGGACTGACACCGGAAACGGCTCTGTGCGACTGAAACATGAGATTTCTTCGGCAAAATACCTTCTGCTTCACAAAGGCGAAAAGCGAATCATGCTGAGATTAGGCGACAAAGGGCCTCGTGTCATGTCAAAGGAAAGGTTAAGCGCCATTGATGCCAATTCTCCATACAAACCATCATTGCCTTACTATGTGGTATTTGATTTCGCCGAAACCGAGCCAGAAGAAGAATTTAAAAATACCGAGTGGGACTTCGGTAAAATGATGGATGATGGCATTGTCAAGAAAGGCCCACTGAGTGCCGAACCCGAAGGCATTTCCTTAGCTACGCTGATGAAATATGTAAATCATAATCAATAATTAACTACTACCATGTCCTGCCTCCAAGTCATCCTAGCCATTATCTTTCCGCCTTTGGCGGTGATCGACCGCGGCTGCGGCTCGATGCTCATCGTGTTCCTGCTCACGCTTTGCGGCTGGGTGCCGGGTGTCATCGCGGCACTGATTATCTTGAACAAGAATACCAACAGCAAGTGATACCACTTCGCATCACAACCCGAAGACGTTTTTGAAAAACTCCACCGTCTCAGCAACGACCTGCTTTCGCCTGCGGGTGATGGTGTGGTTCTCGCCTTGAGGTCCACGAATGGAGGCTTTTTGCGCTTGGCAACCGGTCAGAAACACTATTCCTAACGCAGCAAATAGGATATAATGAACGAAGTGTCTCATAAGTGCTAAATCACCAAGAGTCCCTCAGCTCTTCACCAAGGGACTCTTTTCTGGGCTTGTCGTTGAAGTTATAACTTCAAGTAATTCAACACATTGTTTTCAATGCGTTTCACTAAGTCTTCCGAATCAGGAGCCTTCTCAAACTTGTGCCCGGTGACCTTCTCGTAAAGCTCGATGTAACGCTCCGAGACGCTGTTGACGTATTCGGGCGTCATCTCAGGCACTTGTTGGCCTTCCTTGCCTTGGAAACCGTTGGCCATCAGCCACTCGCGTACGAATTCCTTCGAGAGCTGCACCTGCGGCTCGCCCTTGGCGAAACGTTCCTCGTATTGGTCGGCGATGAAGTAGCGCGACGAGTCGGGCGTATGGATCTCGTCCATCAGCACGATTTGGTCGTCAATCTTTCCGAACTCGTATTTCGTGTCGACGAGAATCAAGCCTTGCTTGGCCGCAATCTCTGTGCCGCGTTGGAAGAGCTTGCGGGTGATGTCCTCAATCTGCTTGTAGTCGCTCTCGCTAATCAATCCCTTGGCGATGATTTCCTCGCGCGAGATGTCCTCGTCGTGGCCTTCCTCGGCCTTGGTGGTCGGGGTGATGATGGGTTCGGCGAAGCGCTGGTGTTCCTTCATGCCGTCGGGGATTTGTACGCCGCAGATGGTGTGTTGTCCGCTCTTGTAGGTGCGCCACGAGCTGCCCGTGAGATAACCTCTGATAATCATCTCGATGGGGAAGGGTTTGCAGAGTCGGCCCACGGTGACCATCGGGTCGGGGGTGGCGAGCTTCCAATTGGGGACGATGTCGGAGGTGGCATCGAGGAACATGGCGGCTATCTGGTTGAGCACCTGTCCTTTATAGGGAATGCCCTTGGGCAGGATGACGTCGAAAGCCGAGATGCGGTCGGTGGCGACCATCACCATGTATTCGTCGTTGATGAAATAACAGTCACGGACTTTGCCGTGATACACCTTGGTCTGGCCAGGGAATTGGTAATCTGTTCTGGTTAATGCGTTCATTATATTCAGTTGTTAGTTGTTCAGTTGTCAGTTGTTCAGTTGACGCGCTTTGCGTCATTGCGAGGAACGAAGCAATCCAGGGTTAGGCTCTTCTGTTGTCGGTTGCTCATTAGGCTCCTCTTCATGGTGTTTCTTATAGGCATTGATAATATCCGTCACCAATTTGTGTCGCACCACGTCCTTGTCGTCCAAATAGATGAACTCGATGCCTTTCACGTCTTTCAGCACCTCCATCGCTTGCGGCAGGCCCGAGGGCGTCTTGGGCGGCAGGTCGATTTGGGTGATGTCGCCGGTGACGATGAACTTGGCCGAACGTCCCATGCGGGTGAGGAACATCTTGAGTTGGCTTCGGGTGGCGTTTTGGGCCTCGTCGAGGATGACGAAAGCATGATCCAAGGTGCGGCCACGCATGAAGGCCAAAGGCGCAATCTCGATGGTGTGGTCTTCCATGTAACTCTCTAATTTTGTGCCTGGTATCATGTCGCGCAAGGCATCATAGAGCGGTTGCAGATACGGATCGAGCTTGTCCTTGAGGTCGCCAGGGAGGAAACCGAGATGCTCATCGGCCTCCACGGCCGGACGGGTCAAGATGATGCGTCGTACCTGTTTGGCTTTCAAGGCACGGACGGCCAAGGCCACGGCGGTGTAGGTCTTTCCTGTACCGGCAGGGCCGATGGCAAAGACCAAATCCTTTTGCTCCGAGGCTGTCACCATGCGTTTTTGGTTGGCTGTGATGGCTTTGATGGGTACGCCGCTGCGTCCGAATACCAGCACATCGGTTTCCGACATCTTCTGTTGCAACTCGGTATCGGTCGAGGCCATCATCACGTCCTCAACGGTCTGGGCCGTGAGCTTGCCGAAGCGTTCGAGCTGCATCATCAGGGTCTCGTAGCGGCTGACAAAATAGTCAATCTCCTCTTCGTCGCCCATCACTTTCACGAAGTCGCCCCGCGCGATGAGCTTCAGTTTGGGGAACATGCTTTTCACCAGCTCCAAATACTTGTCGTTGGGGCCGTGAAGATCCTTCGGGTCAACGTTTTCTATCTGTAAGATCTGCTCTGCCATCATTGTTTATTTGCTTGCAAAGATAAAGAATATTTTTTTTCAAAAACTACCGCAAGTTTCGCCTAAATGCTATACCTTTGCAAAATCTCACAAAGGTCTCAACAAGGCGATGGCAATTATCACACTAACAAGCGATTGGGGTACCAAAGACTATTATGCGGCGGCAGTGAAAGGCACCATCCTTTCGATGCTTCCCAATGCGACCATCGTCGACGTGACCCACGAAATCGAGCCTTTCAACGTCTCGCAGGCGGGTTTCACGCTCAAGAATTGCTATCGCTGTTTTCCTCCAGGAACGATTCACATCATCGCTGTCGACACCATTGAGTCGATGGAATGCCCGCATGTGGTGGTGAAGGCCGAGGGACAGTATTTCATCTCTACCGACAATGGCATCTTCAGCCACATCCTCGACGGGAAGTTCGATGAAGCGTATTGCATCGACGTGATACAAGACTCTGATTTCTTCACTTTTGCTACGCGCGACCGTTTCGCCAAGGTGGCCGTGATGATTGCCAACGGCGAGCCGCTTTCCAATATTGGTGAACCTCGTCTGAGACTGAATCCCGGCGGGGCTTTCTGTGCCGTGGCTCGCGACAACACCATCGAGGGCGTGGTGATGCACATCGACTCCTACGACAACCTGATTACCAACATCTCGAAGGAGCTTTTTGAGCAGGAACGCCGTGGTCGTGACTTCACCATCATGGTGAAAGGCGACCTCTATACCGTCGACGAGATTTCGGACAGCTATTTGGATGTCGACGTGGTGGACCTTGTGGCTATCTTTGGCACGCATGGCTATCTTGAACTCGCCTTGAACAAAGCGAAATTGGCCTCTTTGTGTGGTGTTGAACTCAAATCGACCATCAAAGTGGTGTTTTACGACGGTGACGAAACGCCCAAGTCAGGCACGCTGTTTTGATTTGAGGACCAGCATCTGAAACACTTTCCAAAGAACAAGTCCGACGAGCAGTCCCAAGATGGCACCGCAAAGGATGTCGCCAGGGTAGTGGTAGCCGATGTAGATGCGCGTGTAGCTCGAAATGAAGGCCCACAGATAGAGTATAATGCCTACCCATGGTTTGTAGTTATGCAGGGCAGGGGTGAGGAAGGCGGCAATGGCAAAGGTGTTGGCGGCATGGGACGACGTGAAGCCGAACCTGCCTCCAGCCAGTCCTTTAGGAAGATGGAGTAAACCTTCAAAATCGGGATTGAAACAGGGCCTCAGCCGCTGGAAATATGGCTTGCAGACATGCGATGACAATTGGTCAGAGCAGAGCACCACGACGCCCAAGGCCAAAAACACCCACCAGCAGCGTTTGCCGTATTGTTTCACGGCCCAATATATTAATAATAGGTATAGCGGAAACCAAATCCACATGTCGGTGAGGAGCACCATCACCTTGTCCATCCAGCTAACATGCAGGTCGTTGAGATAGAGGAAGAGGTCGGAGTCGAGGGTGGAGAGGGTGTCCATATGGTTAGGATTATGGTGCAAAAATAGTTTTTTTCCGTTAATTGCCGAAGATTTGGATTTCTTTTCCTATTTTTGCCCCGACATATCAGAAAGAAGCGTTATGCTTTTCTTGTAATTGGAAACGTAGGAAATTTTCAACAAAGCAAGAGAATGGCATAGTGGTTCATGCGTTTGGCGTGGACTACTTTCCACATTTTGCTTTACGGTTTTTCCTACGACCTCCAATTACGGTGTGGCGTTCAGTTCCACGCTTCTTTGATTGGTGTGTGTGGAATAATGATGGATAGACAAGCATTGCAAATAAGGTTAAAACTCTTGCTTGCGGATGAAAGAACAAAGGAATTCGTCCGCTTTGCCATTGTCGGGGTGATTGCCACGGGCATCCACTATGGGGTTTATTATCTTTTTGAGCGGATAATCAACGTGAACGTGGCCTACACCATCGGTTATGTCGTATCATGGTTCGCCAATCTGTATCTAACTTCGCGTTTCACGTTCAAGAGCCAACTGTCTATCAAGAAAGGTGTCGGCTTTGCATTCTCTCATATGGTCAATTATCTGCTTCACATGCTTTTCTTGAATATGTTCCTTGCCATTGGATTGTCGCCCGAAATTGCGCCATTGTTTGTTTTTGCATTGGTCATCCCCATCAATTTCTTGCTCGTCCGGTTTGTGTTCAAATCAAAACGATTTGCGAAATGAAAAAAGTATCCGTAATCATACCATGTTACAATGAGGCACAGTCGATACCTCTGTTATATGAGGAGTTGTGCAGATTGGCGCAAAGCGAGTCAATGTATGAGTGGGAGTTTTTGTTTGTCAACGATGGCTCACAAGATACGACTATGGAAGTATTGGCAGGATTGCGAAAGTTGGATAAACGTTGTAATTACGTGGACTTAAGCCGTAATTATGGCAAAGAGGTGGCCCTTTTGGCGGGTTTTGATTTTGTGACGGGAGATTGTGCAGCAATTATGGATGCTGATTTGCAACATCCGCCTCGCATTGTGCATGAAATGTTGCGGAAATGGGAAGAAGGCTATGATGATGTTTATGCCCGTCGTGTTACACGAGGAAAGGAATCATTCCTTCGCAAACGGTTATCGTTAATATATTACAAGTTACTAAGCAAATCCACTCGTTTGGATGTGTTGCCCAATGTCGGCGATTTCCGTTTGTTGGATCGGTGTTGTCTTGATGCGCTTCGACAAATGCGTGAGCAAAGCCGCTACACCAAGGGTATGTATTGTTATGTGGGTTTCAAGAAAACCCATGTTGATTTCGAAACGCAGGATAGAGTAGCTGGACAATCATCTATGAGTTATCGAACTTTGATTCGTTTAGCGATTGAAGGATTGACAGCTTATACGACTTCACCACTTCGATGGGCAGCAGGAATTGGTGTCATAGTATCGCTCGTTTCATTTTTGTATGCAATATGGTTTTTGATCAAAACAATTGTTTGGGGAGAGCCTGTCGTTGGTTTCCCAACATTAATGATAACGATGCTTTTCCTTGGAGGTGTACAGTTGTTATCGCTCGGTATCATAGGTGAGTATCTAGGGCAGGTGTTCAATGAAACCAAAAACCGTCCAGTTTATTTTGTTAGGACTTTTAATGATGAAAAATATGAATAAAGAATTGATTGTTAAGCGTTTGTTTTGGATTATTATTTTGGTGCTTGTATGCGTATGCTCCTATTTTATCATGCACAATGCCGCATGGCTGTTAGGAGACGATTGCCAAAGTATCATCTATACAGGTTGGGACAAACCGATATTTGGTTTCTTTGTGGATCCATCTTTAGGGAGGTTCTTCCCATTAGATTATACAATTTACGATATACTTTGCCTGTTTTACGACGGAAGGATACCACCTTCGGCTCATTACTTTATGCACGTCTTGGGTTTTATTCTGTTCGTCGGTTCATTTATTGCCATATCATTCTATATACTAAAGGATGCAAAATATTGGTATAAATATACTATTACACTGTTTGTCATTGTTTTGGCTGTAGGGCGCTCTTATGCTCTTTTCGTGGAATGTTGGACAGGCATTTGGACGATTTTTGCTTTCCTTGCTTTGTTTTTATTGTGTCATGTCAAGTTTATAAATACGAAGAAATGGATTTGGGCTATAGTAGGGCTTTTGGGGCTAAACTATATTCTGTATTATTATGAAACGATGTTTGTCATACCTCTTTCTTTGGGTGTTTGTGCGCTTGCTTTTTCGTATAAAAGAATGGACAAAAACGATAAGATCTATAATGGTTTGTTGGTTGCAAGTGGCCTAATTTTTCTCTTATTATATGCTGTTTTGGTATTACCTAAAGTGGAACATTTTTATAGTCATCATATTGATGTCTCTCCACTAATGAATGCCGCCAAAATGTTCTATGCACAAAAAATCATGTGGGTGGCTCTTGTGTTCTTATTATATCGCATATACTTGTTTGTGAAAAAACGGGCGGAATTCAATTTGTATGACAATTTGTTGCTGGCATCTTGTGCGTATTGCTGTGGTGCCGCTTTTCTTGGTTTGAATTATGTGTTGTACTATATCCCTGGAGTGTTGGTGGCCATCCCTGCCATCTTGTATTTTAGCAATGAATATCTGAAAAATACAGGAACTATCATTTTGTTTGCGTGTTTGGCAATCTTTTATGGGAGACTTATTCCTAAAGCTATTGCCAACAATCAGAAAAACAGGGTGTCAACTTATAATAATATACAGCTATTTATAGAAGAAATCGGCGATAATAATGTGTATTTCTATGAGGTGGAAAATCCAGAATTGGAAGAATGGGAATTGGATGTTCGTAGTATTCACAGGTTCTATTTGGAAACTGTCACGGGATGGTATATGAATGATAAAGGTTTTTCTATAGAGCGAAAAATTGTTTTTAACGGGGAACCTGGTCTTTGGCAAGTTGTGAAAGCCGATCAAGAGTCGTTTGTGCGACTCTTCCCCTCTGCTGAAGAACTTGTAGACTTTGGCGAATATAAAGTATACAGAGTATCTCACGAACCTTCACATATTATTTTGGAAGATACAACCACTGTTTCTTTAAAAGAGAGATGAACGAGTGTTCGACGCTTGTGGAATTATTGGCTTTTATATTCGTCGAAACTCGAAATAAGTTGGAAAAAGTCGAAAAAATGCCCCAAAACAGGTTGGAAAAGTGGCAAAAATAATAAGAAAATAGGTTGGAAAAAAGAAAAATAGTGGTATATTTGCAGTTGGAAAAAAGCTTTGTTAGATGATTAAAAGAAAGATATACAACTATTTACGCAATTTCTTTGAAAAAGAGAACAAGGCTCTTCTTGTGACAGGAGCACGACAAGTCGGAAAAACATTCGCCATTCGTGAAGTTGGCAAGATGTGTTTTCAGCATTTTGTTGAGTTCAATTTTGTTGAAGAGCCAAAATACAAAGCGGTATTTGCAGAACCGACCAAGGCAAAAGCTCTATTGCTGCGGCTTTCGGCTTTGGCCAATAGAAAACTTATACCTGGGCAAACGCTGATTTTCTTCGACGAGGTTCAAGAATGTCCCGAAGTGGCAACAGCAATAAAATTTCTCGTTGATGAAGGTAGTTTTCGGTATGTGTTGAGCGGATCATTACTTGGTGTAGAATTAAAAGACTTGCGCAGTGTACCCGTCGGGTACATGGCCGAAAAGGAAATGACTCCGCTTGACTTCGAAGAATTTGCCATGGCATTAGGCATGAGCGACGAGGTGATGGAGCATCTGCACAATTGTTATGAGACAAGGCAGCCCGTTGATTCTGTCGTTCACGAAAAGATGATGGAACTGCTTCGTCTTTTCCTTGTGATAGGAGGAATGCCAGCTGTGGTTGCGAAATATTTGGCTACTAACAATATGCAAATGGTGAGAAGTGAACAAGAAAGCATTTTACAGTTTTATCGGAAAGATATTGCCAAATATGACAACGACAACAAACTCTATATCAAAGAGATATTTGAAATGATTCCCTCCGAATTAAATGCCAAGAATAAGCGCTTCATTTTAAAGTCTCTGAAAGATGGAGCCAAGTTTGACAGATACAAGAATAGTTTCCTATGGCACGCAGATGCAGGGGTTGCATTACCAACATACAATGTTGAAGAGCCACGCATTCCTCTGAAGTTGAACGAGCAACGCAATCTTTTCAAATTGTTTCTCAACGATGTGGGGCTATTGGCCTTTTTGTATTCCCCGAGTTTTCAAAGTAATATAATATTGGGTGAGGTTAACGGCAATTATGGGGCTATTTTCGAGAATTTTGCTGCGCAGGAGCTTCATTCCCATGGTTATCCGCTTTACTATTTCAATAGCAAAAAGCAGGGGGAATTGGATTTTGTGATTGAACATGAATGCAAGGTGCTGCCCATCGAAATAAAGTCCGGCAAGAACTATAAGCGCCACAATGCCCTTTCCAATGTGATGAACAATCCCGATTATGCCATGAAAGAGGCTGTCGTCTTTACATCAAGTAACGTTGAAATTCAGGGAAATATCCTGTATCTTCCTGTTTATTTGCTCATGTATCTTCGCCCAAAGGAACTGGCAAATCCCATTTTTGTCTTTCGCCCGATGTAAATTACCAATCCTCCTCCTCATCGCCCTTGTTCAACGTCATCCAAATCAGGTCTTTCAGTTCGTTGATGCCTTGCTGGGCCACGGAGCTGATGAAGACGTGCGGCACCTTCTTGGGCAGGTGTTTCTTTATTTCCTTGATGGTGTCGTCGTCCACGAGGTCGCACTTCGTGATGGCTAAGATGCGGTCCTTGTCCATCAGTTCGGGGTTGTATTTCTTCAACTCGTTGAGCAGGATGTCGTATTCCTTTTTCACGTCGTCGGTGTTGGCAGGCACCATGAACAACAAAGTCGAGTTTCTTTCGATATGTCTCAAAAACCTGATTCCCAATCCTTTGCCTTCAGCGGCACCTTCGATAATACCTGGAATGTCGGCCATGACAAAGCTGCGGTGACCACGATACTTGACGATGCCAAGGTTGGGCACCAAGGTGGTGAAGGGATAGTCGGCAATCTCGGGCTTGGCCGCCGAAACGACCGACAATAGGGTGGACTTGCCCGCATTGGGGAAACCCACCAAACCCACATCGGCCAACAGTTTCAGCTCCAGCGTAATCCATTCCTCTTGGCTTGGTTCGCCAGGCTGGGCAAATTTGGGTGCCTGCAGGGTGGCTGTCTTGAAAAAAGCATTGCCCTTGCCGCCGCGTCCGCCTTTGAGCAGAATGACCTCTTGACCGTCCTCGGTGATTTCGGCAATCTGTGTGTGGTCTTCGGCATGGAAAGCCACCGTGCCGAGGGGCACGTCGATATAGATATCGTTGCCAGCGGCACCGGTGAGTTGGTTCTTGCCTCCAGGCACGCCATCGCCAGCATAGATATGTTTGGTGTAGCGCAGGTGGAGCAAAGTCCAGAGTTGGGCGTTGCCGCGCATGACGACGTTGCCGCCACGGCCACCGTCGCCGCCGTCGGGACCGCCTTTGGGGATGTATTTCTCCCTGCGGAAATGCAGCGAGCCTGCACCGCCCTTGCCCGAGCGGCAGAAAATCTTCACGTAATCAACAAAATTCGAGGTCATAGTTTAGCATTTTTGACTCGGGGCTTCGAGACTTCGGGACTTCGGGGCGTCGCCAGTCCCCTCGTCTCGCGTCTCGCAGTCTCGCGTCCATTAAAACTCATCAATATATTCAACGCCTTCGTCGTTGTCGTATCGGTCGCAGTCGAAGTTGAGGTCGACGCCGGGGATGTAGGGTTTCTCAAAGTCGCCCTTGCTGATATTCAGGCCCTTGTCGGCATACACCTTTTTCATATATAAGGCCCAAATGGGCAGCGCGGTGTGCGAGCCTTGTCCGAGCTTGGTCGAGCGGAAGTGCACGCTGCGGTCTTCGGCGCCCACCCACACGCCCGTGGTAAGGTCGGGGGTGATGCCCATGAAGTAGCCGTCGCTGTTCTTTTGCGTCGTTCCGGTCTTGCCAGCCACTGGATTGGTGAAGCCGTAGGTCGAGCGCAGGCGGATACCCGTGCCGCTTTGCACCACGCCTTTCATCAGTTCGATCATCTTGTAGGCGGTCAGCTCGCTCATGGCTTCCGACTCTTCGGGGCTGAAGCGTTGGATGACGTTGCCGTTCTTGTCTTCGATGCGGGTGATGAACATGGGCTTGATGTAAACGCCTTGGTTGGCGAAGGTGCTCATGGCGCCCACCATCTCTATCAGTTTCAGGTCGCAAACGCCCAAGCAGATGGCGGGCACGGCATCGATGGGGCTTTCAACGCCCATGCGGCGGGCTTGTGCGATGACGGCATTAGGCCCGAAGCGGTTCATCAGATAGGCCGAGATCCAGTTGTTGGACTGGGCCAACGCATATTTCAAGGTGATCTCTTCGCCTACGCGCCCTCCCGAGTTGCCTGGCGACCAGAACTTTCCGTCCTCCAGCTGGATGTTGTAGGGGATGTTGGGTATCCTCGTGCAGGGTGTGTATTCGCCTTCCTGCATGGCCAACGAATAGAGGAACGGCTTGAAGGTGGAACCCACCTGACGGCGGGCTTGCGTGACGTGGTCGTACTTGAAGAAACGGTAGTCCAAGCCGCCAACGTAGGCCTTCACATGGCCCGTGTGCGACTCGATGCTGACCAAGCTGGCTTGCAGGAACCACTTGTAGTAGCGGATGGAGTCCATCGGGGTCATCACCGTGTCGATGGGGCCGTCCCACGAGAACACGGTCATGCGCACGGGGCGGTCAAACTCGGCCCTGATGGAGTCTTCGGGCATCCCTTCGTTCTTGAGGCTGCGGTAGCGGTCGGTGCGCTTCATCGAGGTCAGGAGGATGTGGTCGATTTCGTCGGCGGTCACGTTGGAGAAGGGGGCGTTCTTTTGGCCTTTCCAGTGTTTGTAGAACATGGGTTGCAGCTCCTTGCCCATAAACTCCTTGACGGCCTCCTCGGCATAGCGTTGCATCCGTGAGTCGATGGTGGTGTAGATGCGCAGGCCGTCGCGGTAGATATTATAAGGTGTGCCGTCGGCGCGTTTGGTGTTCTTGGCCCATTCGTTCAGCTCGCCACGCAGGAACTCGCGGAAGTAGGTGGCCTGTCCGCTGTTGTGGTCCTTGATGCTGAAGTGGGTCATGTCGATGGGAATCAGCGAGATGGAGTCGCATTCGGCTTGGGTGATGAAGCCGTTGTCGGCCATCTTTTGGAGCACGAGGTTGCGGCGCCCCATTGAGCGTTCGGGGTTGCGCACGGGGCTGTAGCGGGTGGGCGCGTTGACCACGCCGGCCATCAAGGCGCATTCCTCGATGTTCATTTCGCTGGGTTTCTTGTCGAAGAAGGTGCTGGCCGCCGAGCGTATGCCGAAGGCGTTGTGACCGAAAGCCACCGTGTTGAGATACATGGCGATGATTTCTTCCTTCGAGTAGTTGTGTTCCAGCTTGGTGGCGGTAATCCACTCTTGGAACTTGCGCAGCACGAGTTGGGGCTTGCTGAGGTTTTCGCCACGCGGGAAGAGGTTTTTGGCCAACTGTTGCGTGATGGTCGAGCCGCCGCCTTTCTTTCGTCCCGTCAGGAGGCCGAAAGCCACGCGCAGCAAGGCCCGCTCGTCGATGCCTGAGTGTTCGGTGAAGCGTTCGTCCTCAATGCTGATGAGGGCTTCGGGCATGTAGTGCGAGAGTTCGGCGTAGCGCACGTTGCTGCGGTTTTCCACGTAATAGGAACCCAACAGCTTGCCGTCGGCGGAGATGATCTCGGTGGCCAAGTTGGTGCGCGGGTTCTCCAGCTCGTCGAAGGTGGGCATGGTGCCGAACACGCCTTTGGCGACGCAGAAGAAAAACAACACGAGCAGCAGCAAGAAGACTCCAAATACAATCCACAAGTTGCGGATAGCCCTCGGCGATTCCTGCTGTTTCCTTGTTTTCTTTTTGTTCTTGTTATCCATCAGCAAATCCAGATTATCAATTCTCAATTGTCAATTGTCAATTCTCAATTATATAAATCCCAATATCCGAAATACCTTTTAAGACGGGTTCGCGCATGGCTTGCTCGATCTCGAAATGGTAGGTTCCCGTGAGGGGGAAACGCAGGTTCTCGTTGAGCGGCACGGTGAGGTCGCGCATCGAGCCGCTGCCTTTGCCGATCCAGCGGCCTTCGGGTGTGGCAAGGGTGCATTCTATGGTGTCGTGCGTGACGTTGCCGTTGGGCATCTGGGTGTGGAGGAAGACGAAGAGGTTGCTGTAGCGGTAGTTCTCGAGGTGGCGCAGCCCGATGCCGAACACATAGCCGCTGATGGTGTCGTTGATGTCGACGTCGAAGGCCACGCGGTCTTCTTGCCGCCATTCGGCTTCGGGGATCACGGTGCGCTTGTCGAACGAGTCGTTGGTGCAGCTCGCAAACGACAATAGCAATAGTATATAGATTAGCTTTTTCATCAGTCACTCATCTTTTTGAGGTCGGCCTCGCCGTAGCCTTCGTTGGTGTTGGTGTGGGCTTCTGTCGTAACGGCAAAGTCTTCTAATTTCTTGGGTTTCTGTCCTTTCTTGTTCATGGCGATGATGTCTTTCACCTTGGCGACAGGGATGGCCATGATGTTGCTCTTGTCGGTGGTGTAGGAATACCACATGATGCCTTTGAAGACGTCGTTCTTCTGGTGCACGGCGTCGCCGCTCTCGAAGTGCAGCACGATGTTGGGGTCGGAGAAGGCCTTCAGTGCCTCTACGTAGGCCTCATATTCGTAGTTGAGGCAGCATTTGAGCTTGCCGCACTGTCCGGCTAATTTTTGTGGGTTGGGCGAGAGCTGTTGCACACGGGCCACGCCGGTCGTCACCGACTGGAAATCAGTGATCCACGAGGCGCAGCAAAGCTCGCGTCCGCACGAGCCTATGCCGCCCAATTTGGCCGACTCCTGCCTGACGCCGATTTGCCGCATCTCGATGCGGATGTGGAACTCCTCGGCCAGTTTCTTGATCAGCTCGCGGAAGTCGACGCGACCGTCGGCGGTGTAGTAGAAGATGGCCTTCGTCTTGTCGCCCTGGTATTCCACGTCGTTGAGCTTCATCTCTAATCCAAGGTTGTCGATGATGGTGCGTGTGCGGGCCAAGGTGCTGTCTTCCAACTTGATGGCGGCAAGCCATTTCTCCACGTCGTTGGCTCGGGCGCGACGGTATATCTTCTTCATCTCGGCGATGGGCGTGCGGTATTTTTTGCGCTTCAGCTGGCGCTTGACGATGTCGCCCAAGAGGGTGACGATGCCGATGTCGTGCCCGATGGCGGTCTCAACGGCCACGAACTCGCCCACCTCAAGGTCGAGGTCTTCGGGATAGACGAAATAGTCCTTGCGGTCGTTCTTGAAGCGTACCTCGGCCAAGCACACCTTGCCTTCTATTTCCTTGTTCTCGTAGTCTTTCAGCCAGTCGAATTGGCTCAGCTTGCACCTGCCGCAGGCCAGCACCTTTTGCCCGGGAACGTAAGGCTCCTCAAGCCTGCAGCCACGGTTGATCAGTTGCTTCTCTATGCTGGAATCGTGTTCTTTATGTTGATTTTCAGTCATTTCTCAAAAATAAAATGGTGGTTGTATATAAATTGCAAAAGTACGAAAAAAAATGTTTACCTTTGCACATTCTTAAAACATCGCATCAAATCGTATTATTGTACAATAAAAAACACATCATCATGAAAAAAGGTATTGTCATCATTGTCGCCCTTGTCGCCTTGGTCGCCATTTGGGGCGTTAGCGTCTATAACGGATTGGTTACCAAGCAAGAGGGCGTTGAAAAGGCCGTCGGTAACGTGCAAACGGCCTACCAACAGCGTGCCGACCTCATCCCCAACTTGGTCGCCACGGTGAAGAACTATGCCGAGTATGAAGCCGGCACCCTGACTGCCGTCGTCGAGGCCCGCGCCAAGGCCACACAGGTCACGCTCGACGCCAACAACCTGACCGAGGAAAACATAAAGGCCTTCCAAGCCGCGCAAGACCAGATGTCGGGGGCGCTGTCGCGCCTGTTGGTCACGGTGGAGCAATACCCCGACCTGAAGGCTAACCAGAACTACCGCGACCTTCAGGAGAAGCTCGAAAGCTGCGAGAACGGCATCGCCAATGCCCGCCGGCAGTTCAACGATGCGGCCCAAACGTTCAACACGTCGGTGCGCCGTTTCCCTGGCAACATCATCGCCAGCATGTTCGGCTTCGAGAAGAAACCCTACTTTGAGGCTTCGGAAGGCGCCGAGAAGGCCCCTGACGTGAAAGACCTGTTCGGTTAAGGTCTGGCACGAGGCGCCGTTGCGCCGCTTGCCGCCGTGGGCGGGTGGCAAAAAAAATGCTGTTCTTTGTTGCACGGTATCGGGATTGTTTGTAATTTTGCAGCCCGATGAGAGGCTTGTATGCCCATCCGTCGGGTTGCCGCGAGGCAGCGCCGAGGAGTGGAGATGCCCGCCTTTTTGTTGAGAATGAATCAGTAATCAATTTAAGACTAAAATGAAAATAACGCGAAAGAAGCGCCGTAGTGGCTATGTGGAACCCACCGTGCGCTTGGTTGAATTGGAAACGGCAGTGCCGCTGTTGGCCAATTCGGTGGACAAAATGCAAGGCACAACCGACCCCGATAATCCTCCTGGCAGTGGCATCCAATTGGAAGACTTCCAAGATGGCGGCACCATCACTATCCCGTAAACCTTATTAATTTAACTCCGATGAAAGCAAGACATATCCTCGGCTTGGCCGTGCTGATGGCAGTGGCCGGCTCATGCAAGAAAAACCAGAATCAAGACACCAACAGCTTCTCGGCCTCCATCGAGGTTGACGAAAGCCGGACTTATCTTGATAATCTTGATCATATGAAAGTGAAATGGTCGCCAGACGACCAAATCATCGTTTACGGCGACGGCGCCCCGAACGCCCCGAAGACCTACACCCTGAGCACCGGCGACGGCACCCAAACGGCCACCTTTACCACCACGGGCGGTGTGCAACCTGCAAGCACCTATTGTGCCTTCTATCCCGCCTCCAGTTGCAGGGGCGTGAGTGGCGATGTGTTCACCTTCAGCATGCCTGACACGCAGACCTACACAGCCAACGGCTTCATGAACAACCTCAACCCCATGGCCGGAAAGAACGACGGCAATGGAGGTACGTTGATAGGGTTTAAGAATGCGTTTGCTGTATTGAAACTGCAAACCAAGGGCAACCGCACGGTGACCAAAGTGGAAGTGACGGTTCCTTCTGGTAATTATCTGTATGGCACCTTCACTTTCGATCCAACAACAGGAACGACCACTCATACTTCTGGAGGCGGCCAGACCATTACCCTCGACTGCTCGGCTAATCCTGTGGCACTGAATGCTACAACCGACCAGGACTTTTACATCGTTTTGCCTCCTGGCTCCATCGACAACGGTTTTGATGTGAATTACTACCAAGCTGGCTCAGCGACGCCTTTCTTCACACAGAATGTTCCTTCAAATGCTGGCAATCTTGCCTTGGCTCGTAATACGATTAAGAGAATGAGTGTGACGGCGAATGCGACATCACCGCAGGTGCAGAACTTATTGCCAGTGATGATTACTTCAGCATGGCAAGTTAAGAAAAAAGATGCCAGTAATGCTACTTCAACAACAGATGTTAATAACATTATAAACGGCGTTAATAACTACGGATTTTACTTTTCGCATGATAATTTCAAAGAGTATCATATCAGACCGACTTCACCTGACAAAGTATCCTTGGTCAGAGGACACACATATTATGTTAGGTTTTATGCTAAAGTTGACGATTATGCAGGAACTTCAAATGTTGAATTTTTCTGGCCAGAAGATGGCAACTGTAGGTTTATTCCCATAGTAGGTGCTAACCCAGCTGGTTCTAGTGATCCTAATAACACACTTCTTGTTGATAATAACCAGTGGAAATTGTTTTCCAGAAAATGGACGAATTTTACAGCATATCCTACAGATGGCAGTTATTCTCCTAGAATAGATCACAATACGGCTAGTGGTAGCCGTCATTGTTATGTGTCTGGTGCCATGCTGATAGACCTTACAGCTGCAGGGCTTGAAAGTCTAAGCGAATCACAACTTAATGCGAAGCGTTACATTTATGGAAATCCTATAGATAGTGATACTTGGTAACCAATCGGAAGCCTAAAATCTTAATACACATCGCAGCCTTCGTTCCGCATGGAGGCTGCGTTTTTTGTTTTTCTTGGCCTGCCAGGGGTGTTTTAATTCCCCGCCGCTGCGCGGTGGGGGTGGGTTTTGAATGCCCCACCCTTCGGACACCCCCTTAAAAGGGGACGGGGCAAAGCCCAGAAGAGACAGCGCATAAAAGCGTCCGGTAGGCCAACGTCCGGTAGGCGTCCCCCTTCTAAGGGGGGCAGGGGGGATTCGGAGACCCGCTTTGCGCCAAACTATGGTTTAAATTCTCGCTTCGCGCTAAACAAACTCTATTTTTTCATACTTTTGCAAAACTTATGTCCCCCACCGCCTCCATATCCGACTTCCTCCTCCTCCTGCGCTGCGCCCTGTGGGATAGCGCATCGGAGCTGGACTGGCTCGACGACTGGAACGGCGTCGTCCGCCTTGCCAACCAGCAAACCACACTCGGACTGGTAGGCCACGCCGCCCTGCAGTCAGAGGCCGTGCGTCAGCTCCTGCCCGAAAGCCGCTTGCGACTGCAACAGCAGGTCGACCGGCTGGCCGACCGCGCCAAGCACTGCGAGGCATTAATCAGCCGAATGGTGCCGGCGCTCGAAGCGGAGGGCATCGAGACGTGGCTGCTGAAAGGGCAGGGGCTGGCGGCGTTCTATCCCGCGCCGCTGCTGCGCCATTGCGGCGACGTCGACCTGCTCGTCAGGCCCGCCTGCTTCTCCAAGGCCGTCAGTGTGCTCAACCGCTTGGCCACACCCCAAGCCGTCGCCGAAGCCTTCAACACCGACAAGCACTACCACATCCGAATAGGCGGCTTCGACGTGGAGTTGCATCGCCGCTGCATGGCCTTCGCCGACGCCGCTGCCGACCGCCGCTACCAGTCGCTCGAAGACGAGGCCATCGCCCTGCCGCCCGACGACTTCAAGCTCAACGGCACCGCCATCCACCGGCTTGAGCCGACCTTCAACGCCTTCTATGTGTTCGTGCACCTGTGGGAGCATTTCCTCGAACGCGGCATAGGGCTGCGCCAGGTGTGCGACTTCGCCTTGCTCCTCCACGCCCGCAACGCCCAAATCGACCGCACCCGCCTGCGCCCGATGCTCGATGCCTTCGGGCTGATGCGCCCCTGGCAGCTTTTCGGGGCGTTGGCCGTCAAGCATTTGGGGCTGCCCAAGGAGGAGATGCCTTTCTTTGACCCCCGCTTCGTCCGGAAAGCCCGCCGCCTGCTGCGCGTCATCCTCAAGGAAGGCAACTTCGGCAGGTCGACCACGCTCAGGCAACAACATACCCGCCGGCGCGGACTCAGCCGCCGGCTCACCACCCTGCTGAGCATACAGGTGCGCTCGTGGCGCATCTTCACCCTGCTGCCCGACGTGGGCTTGCACCTTTGGAAACAAAAAATGAAAGGAGGACTCAACAAATGAAACTGATGAAACTGACGCTCTTCAAAGGCAACGGCGACGTGGCCCTTGCCCTCCGCAAGGCCTTGCGCCATGCCACCCTCAACGCCTTGATTGGCCTCGTCAACGTGGCGGCTTCGTTGGGCTTCGTCTACGTCTCGAAGCTGCTCATCGACACGGCTACGGGCGTGGCCGACCACCCCATGGCCCCCAACATCGCGCTGCTCTGCGCCCTGATGGCGCTCAGGCTCGTCTCTTCGGTGGCAAACGGCTACGTCGGCGGACGCAACAGCGCCCAAGCCCTGATGGCCCTCCGACAGGGCTTCTTCGACCGCCTCATGCGGATGCGATGGAACGGCACCGAGACCTTCCACAGCGGCGACGCCGTCAACCGCATGGAAGAAGACGTGCGCGTGGTGGTCGACTTCATCTGCTCCAACCTGCCGGGCTTCATCTTGGCCGCGCTCCAGCTCGTCTTCGCCTCGGTGTTCGTCTATCTCATGGCCCCCCAACTCATCTTCATCCTCATCGCCTTCATGGTGGTGGCCTCGGTGGTGGGCTTCCTGCTCTATAGGCCCGTCAAACGGCTCACCAAGGCCATCCGCACGCAAGACGGCATCATCCAGTCGCACTTGCAGGAGAGCTTCCAAAACCGCATCACCGTGAAGGTGCTGCAAGGCGTCGAGCGCATGACCGACCGCCTCGCGGTGCTGCAAGGCAAGCAGTTTGCCGACACCATGAAACGGCTCAACTACAGCACCTTGGCGCAAATGTTCTTGCGCCTCGGCTTCATGGCAGGCTACACCGCCGCCTTCGTCTTCGGCGTGTTGGGCATCCGCAAGGGCGCCATCACCTTCGGCATGATGACGGCCTTGCTCCAGTTGGTCAGCCAGGTGCAAAACCCCTTGGCCGGCTTGGTGCGCCTGTTTCCCACAACCGTCAAGTTCTTAGCCTCGCAAGAGCGCCTTGAGGAAATCGCAACCGTGGCGATGGAACCCGAAACACAGCCGCTGATGGTCGACCACGCGCCTGAAGTCAGGGTGGAAGGCCTCGGCTTCGGCTACCCGCAGCAACGGCAACCTGTGCTCTCCCGTTTCTCGGCCGTGTTTCCCGCCGGCAAGATGACCGCCGTGGTGGGCGAAACGGGCGTGGGCAAGACCACCCTCGTGCGCCTCATGTTGGCCCTGCTTGAGCCCTTGGAAGGTCGTATCGCCATCGACGGCACGCCCGTCGGCATCAACACGCGCTGCAACTTCATGTATGTGCCGCAGGGCAACTGCCTCTTCAGCGGCACCATTCGCGACAACATGCTCCTCATCAAGCCCACCGCCACCGAGGAGGAGATGCGGCAGGCGCTCCACATCGCCGTGGCCGACTTCGTGTTCGACCTGCCCCTCGGCCTCGACACACCCTGCTACGAGCGCGGCGACGGCATCAGCGGCGGGCAGGCGAGGCGCGTGGCCGTGGCCTGCGCACTGCTCCACGGCGGCAACGTGCTCATCCTCGACGAAGCCAGCGCCTCGCTCGACAGCCAAACCGAACTCCAACTCGTCGAAAACCTCAAACGCTACTGCCTCGGCGCCAAAACCATCATCTTCGTCAGCCACAGCAACCGCGTTTGGCAGGTGGCCGACCACATCGTGACCTTGGAAAAATAGCCGTCGCCCTTTGTCGCAACCGCGATTGGACTTTTTTTCAACTTTTTTTTCATAAAAAAACGGCTCCAATCCAATTAATATTCGTACTTTTGCACCCTCTTTCGGGAGATTGTGTGGCTCGAAGAAGGTATTCGTCGGTGTCGCATTAATTAATAGGTGTGGGCATGGCAGCATGGCGCACTTGGTAAAGAATCGGATAAATCAATCATAATCAATCATTTAAAGACTGTAAAAAAATGAAGCAAGTAAAAAAAGCTTATGAGGCTCCGACGACGGAAGTCATCGCCCTCGAGATGGGTTTCAGCGTGCTGACGGGTTCGCCCGTTACCCCCGACGCTGGCATTACCGGTAGTGGTTTCCAATTTGGAACGGACAACGGCAGCTGGTAATCGCAAGGTAGTCAAAAGAGTATTAACAAAGAAAACGAATGAAAATGAAGAAAGTAGTTAGAATGTTGGGCCTTTGCGCCCTCGTAGCTCTTGCCATTACCTCGTGCAAGAAGAATGAAGAACAATCGAAGCAACTGACCATCCTGGCCACCATCAACCAGCCCGTTGCCGAAGGTAGAACCCACATCGGTCCCGACAACATGCTCGTTTGGGATGCCGGCAACAGCATCAAGGTGTTCAATGCCAACGGCGAAAAAGGCGACTTCACCACCCAAGCCCAAGACGAATGGGATCACGCTCCCTTCACTGGTACCCTTACTCCCACCGACACCTACACGGCCTTCTATCCTAACGCCGTTGTGGATGGCACTAACGTGAAAATCAACCTCAACGCCACCCAAAACTACGTGAACAACAACTTTGGCAACGACACCTACCCGATGTATGCCACTGGCGTCACCAATGGCAACAACATCGAGTTTGGTTTCGACAGCCACGCCTCGGTGCTCCGTCTTCAATTCAAATCAAATAACAATTGCCGCGTGGGTAGCATCATCGTCACGGGTAACACTGGCGACGTATATGCTGGCAACCTTGTCTATGCATACAACGACCCAAGTACCTGCACCGTTGAGAACGGCACCAACGAAGTGACCCTCAACTGTGGCAATGGTGTCAACCTCATCGCTGGCACCCCCACCGACTTCAATATCGTGCTGAAGAGCGGCACCCTTACGACAGGCACCAAGGTGACTGTGAAAGACCTCGGTGGCAATGTGATTAAGGAGTTCACCACCAGCCAGTCCAACCCCCTCAATCCCAGACATATCCTCATTATGGGCGAACAGGAAGTTGTTTACAATTTGCCCACTGTGACCACCACCGCTGCTACTAACGTGACCTACACTGCCGCCAATCTCAATGGTGAATACACCGAGGTTGCTGGTGCTGCCGTGACCTCTTGCGGTTTCTACTTCAGCGCCACCGAAGCTGACGTTCAGGACAAGGTTGCCAGTGCCAAGGTGTCCTGCGCCTCCGTTGGTTCGCCCATGAGCTATCCTGTGAGCGGCCTCACCGCTGGCACCACCTACTACTTCAGAGCTTGGGCCGCCAACGCTACTGGCGAAAACTGGGGCCAAGTGCTGAGCTTCACCACGCCTGTGCAGGTTGTGGCACCTTCTGTGACCACTGTTGGTCATGAGATTACTGGTACTTCGGCCACTCTTTCGGGCAGCCTCACCAACGACGGCAACGCCGCCTGTACTGTGGGCTTCTATTATGGCACTGATCCTACTTTAGCCAGCCACCAGACCAAGACCCTCAGCGGCACCCACAACTCGGTGTACAACTTCACTTGGAACTGGGGCGGACTGAGCTTCAACACCGACTATTATTACCAAGCTTTTGCCACCAATTCAAACGGCACTGTGACGGGTCAAATCAAGACCTTCAAAATTGATTTCTTCGGTAGATTCCTGGTTGATGAGACCAACCAAAGATTCGTTACCTTCTCCACTGGTTTGCTGTGGTGGGATAACGATGCTCAAGAATTTGCCTTCGAGGACGACCAATACAGCTTCCACAAGTGGCAGGATGGCGAATCGGGCACTCCCAATGCCTCGTTCAGCCAATTCTGCTGGAGCCATCCTTACGATGATTACGGCAAGAACAACACTAGAAACCAAGTTGGCGGCGAGTTCCAAGATTGGGGCCAGAATGTGATTCGTAAGTCGAACACTACGGATGAGTATTATCCTGCCAATTATTGGCGCACGCTTACTTATGATGAATGGGAATGCATTCGTGTGAATCATGACCATCTGAGACGTGAGGTTAATGGTGTGTATTATTTTGTCCTGTTGCCTTATGGATTGACTGCTTCGCAAGCTGGTTCATATAACAACCAACAATTGTCCGACCTTGGTGCCGCTTTCTTCCCGATGTGCGGTAATGCCCAAAACGATCCTAATTTGGAACCTTCTTCATGGGGTTACAATTCACAAATCTGCCTTTGGACTTCGACCATGAAGCCTAATGACTATGGTTCGGCAGGTGCTGTGTGGTTGTATTGGGATAATGGCGGTTACATCAACGCAGGTGGTCTGAGCAATTCTTATTATCACCGCATGCAAGTTCGTTTGGCCAGAGATTTTGAATAATTCTCATATCCCAACCGGATCAAGAACAATCCCAAGAGGGCGAGCAATCGCCCTCTTTTTTTGTGCCGTTGGGAGAGGCAAGGACTTGCCGGTTTGGGAAAGTTGTGTATCTTTGCGGCGTGAACAATAAACGGCAAATGCGATATGAAGACAATGACATATGAGCAGATGCTCGACAAACTCCTCGGTCGCGTCGCCCTCTGGTGACTTTAGCCATCCCACCTAAGCGCAAGCGCAACCAAAAGGCAAAAAATGAAGAAGCCTCCCAAACCATTGGTTTTGAGAGGCTTCTTGCTGTACCGAAGGCCAAGACAAAACCGTGAAAAAATAAGAAACCAAAGGAATAGAAAAGCATTGATTTTGAGTGTTTTTCTATTTTGTTGTTTTCCCTTGTTTTCAAAAAAGTGTACTTTTTTTTGAAAATTAGTACACCTTTTAGTACACCTTATGAAAAAAAAGTGTACTTTTGTGACACCAAAAGAAAGAAAAAGAAAATTAGTTGTATCATGGCAAAAGTTGAAAACAAAACCAAAGACAACCCGCGTTTGGAGCAGCGGGAGTTGGCAGATGGCAGAATTAGCCTTTATTTGGAGTACTATTTAGGCAGACAAAGCGAGCCTGTTTTGGATGAGATGGGCGAGCCTGTTTTGTATCAAAGCGGAAAGATGGCGGGAACGCCCAAATACAGGGTAAAGCATATTAGAAGCAAAGAAAGCCTGAACCTGTTTTTGATTTCCAACCCAAAGACCCCCTTTGACAGAAACCAAAACAAAGAAATCTTGCAATTGGCAAAGAAAATACGCTTTGAGAAAGAGCAGGAATTGTTGGAAAAGAAAGAGGGTTTCAGGTTGAAGAAAGACCGCCAAATTGACTTTTTGCAATTCTTTCAGTCCTACATTGACACCTACACAAAGAAAGATGTTAGAATGCTGCAAATGGCTTTCAGGCGTTTCAATGACTTTCTGAAAGACACACCCGAATACACCCGTTTTGCAAAAGGCATTAAGCCTGAACAGATGGACAAAGATATGATGATTGCCTTTACAGAATACTTGCAAAGTAGAAGCAGGGGCGAGGGTGCAAAGGGCGTTTTCCAACGCTTCAAGAAAGTTGTAAAGTATGCAATAGACCATGACTATATGACAAAAAACCCTTGCAACGGGGTTTCTATCAAAACAGACGACCAAATTTTGAGAAAAGATGTGCTTTCACTTGATGAGGAAAAGGCTTTGATAGGCACACACTACACGGGGGAAAACCCCAATATTAGGCGGGCTTTCATTTTGAGCCTTTATTGTGGGTTGAGGTTTTGCGATGTTAAGGACTTGACCTTTGCCAATGTGGACTATTCAAACCGCCTTTTGAAGTTTGAGCAGAATAAGACAAAGGGACATTCAGCCAATAGCGGGGTTGTTATACCGCTCAACGATGGATTGTTGAGGCTGATTGGAGAGCCAACAGATGAGCAGGGCAAAGACAGCCTTATATTTCAATTGCCGAGTTATGAAATGTGTAGTAAAGCCGTGAAAAGATGGGTAAAACGGGCGGGAATTGAAAAGCATATTACATGGCATTGTGCCAGGCATTCTTTTGCCGTGAATATCCTGAATAATGGGGCAAACATTAAGACGGTTGCAAGCCTGTTGGGACATTCAGGATTGAAGCACACAGAGAAATACACCCGGGCTGTTGATGAGTTGAAACAGAAAGCAATCAACAGTTTGCCAACTTTGGATATTGCAAACCTCTAACCCTTACAGCCATGGCCACAAAGACAAACCAACCGACCCCCAGCCGGGAATATAAAGAACTGACAGCCCGATTTGAGGCGTTATGTGATGAACAGGAAAGATTATACAACCCCAACTTTGAGGCTGTGTTTCAGGCTTTGTTTCAGCTTGACGATGAGCAGCGGGCAATATATAACACGGGCTTTTGGAATATGGGGGCTTTACCCAGCAAACCCGATGAGCAGTTGATAAGCCAGGCTTTGAAACAGGCGGGCTTTGACGGTGACAGTGACTTTTGCAAAGCCTTTTTGAGGTATGCAAGCCTGATCATTGAGGGCAAGCAGGTACAACAGGCGGGCTTGATACAGAATTTGAAAGAGTTGCCCACCGATGAGCAGCCCACACCCTCAACCGCTCAACGGCCTATCGATGTGAAAGGGTGGAAGTTTAAGCCGATGGCAATAGTTGCCCCGGTTGAGTTTCACAAACTTATTATTGAAACGCTGTTTGAGTGTGCCAACCTTACAGACATTCCAACAGAAAGCATTGATGAGTTTTTGGATGAGTTGGCCAACAGGGAGGCTTTCAATGTGAGGTGTAGCCTTACACCCTATATTGACGCTTTGAAGCGTTGCCGGGTTATCCTTGACAATGGCAGCTTCTTTGACCGGGAAAAAACACGGCTTTTGTTTGTCGCTTTGAAAAAAGCAACTGACAGCATGAAAGCCAACACAGACAAACCCGGGACGGTGAAAGCCGATATTGCCAACCTGATAAAAGGGTTTGACGGTGTGCCTGTGTGGGGTCTGTTTTTCCAAATCCTGATATTGCAGGGGCTGTGTGATGTGTTTGAAAGGTTGGATATAAACGAGGGCGACACGGGCTATTATGAGGCTCAAAGCCTATATAATTGGATTGTTCAACAGCTGATCGGCAAAGAGGCTGTGTTTTGCTGTTTGCCCTATGGAGAAACTGACCTGAAACGATTAGAGCCGTTTTGTGAGTACCTATTAAGTACCAGCGTGGGGCAATGGGTGCAAGCCTGTTTGTTTGGCAGCGATGAGCAGCCCACCGATGAGCAAACCCAAGTTGAGCAGCCCGCCACGCTCAACGCTCAACCCGATATAATGACAGACCGGGCAAAGAAATACTTTGCAAAGGCTATTCAGGCGGGTTTCATGGAGCAGACGGGGAACGGCTACAAATGGGTTTTCAGGAACGGACTAAAAGCGGCTTTGTGCTACTTCATTATGAAAGTTTATAGCCCCGATATTGCAGACCCCAAGCCAATACCCTATAAGGCTTTGGAAAAGCTGTTTGATGTTGCCCGGCTTGATAGTGCTTTGTCTGCAATGCTCAACGCCAAAAAGCCCCAAGAATGGCGGGGGGACATTGACGGCCTTTTCAATGACTGAATGAAAGCACCTTTTGTGGGTGCTTTTTTTGTGTTTGTGTGTCCCCTATGTGGCACACAATAGGCACATAATTCTTATTATCCGATGTTTCATTTTTTTGCACCGTGTTAGTGTGGGCAACGGCACGGGTAACGCCTTGAACGCTCAACACACCGGGCAAAGATGGGGGCGGTTGTTACCCCCGACCCCTTGACAGCCCCAACCCTCAAACAAAAACAAGATGAGCGAGGAATTAAAGCAGGTTGCCGACCTGATAACGGCAAACATTATCAATTGCACAAAAGAGGTGCTTACAACCGATGAGGCGGCAAGGTATTTGGGCGTTTCAAAGTCCTATCTCTACAAACTGACAATGCAACAGAAAATTCCCCATTACAAGCCTTTGGGCAAGATGTGTTATTTCAACAGGGAAGAGTTGGAACAATGGTTGCAAAGCAACAGAATTGCCACGGATGAGGAAATAAGCCAAAAGGCACAACAGTATTGCATGAAGAAAGGGGGCAACAATGGAAACTAACATTTTCAGTGCTTACCTACAATTTCAACAATTGCCGGATGAGGTGAAAAGCAGAAATAAAATAAAGTTGGGTGCAAAGATACCGCGCTATGACTTGACAAGAATAGCAGGGTACTACAAGCCCATTGAGAGCCTGAAAACAAACAAAGGGCTTGTTTATGTGTATCTGACAGAAACGCGCGGGATAATAAACAGCCCCGACCAAAGGCGGGCTGACCGTTTTTTGATGGCAAAAGAAAGCCTGAATTTCAGTAGCGTTTATCTATTGGATTGCTCAACCCCGACCAATGGCAACCTTATAGGATACGGCAACCCCAACCGCTCAAAGACCTTTGGGAAAGACAAAAAGCCAAACCCGTTTTTGTGCTGCAAGGATGACGGCTTTCTGTTTCTGATTTCAGAGGATTGGCAGAGTATTGAAACGCTTATCATTCCCAACGGCTACAATACCATTTTGGGCAATGCAAAAGCGTTAGCCGATGGAGTGTATAATGAAGCATTGGCAACGATGAGAGCAGCGGCAAAGACATTCTTTCAGTACTGACCCCAAAAAGGTGAAAGCCTTATAATAAGTGGGCTGCATTACCAAAAAATGGTAAAACCGACAACACCAAAAGCCAATGTTTGACACCGTGAATTTTTGGATTGATAGGAGCGACACAGCAGAGGGCAACCCCTTTGCCGTGTTGCCCTTTCTTTGTGAGGTGGTGGAGCAACAGAGCGACAAAAGGGGTTACAGTTGCACGGGCAAATTAGGGGATTACAGCGTTTGTTGTTTTCAAACAGGCGTTTCCCTTAAAGGGAGTTTGGCAAAGTATTACTTACCCTCAAATGTTTACACCCTGACACGGCAAACGGCAAAAGAGGCATTGGAGCAGATGAGCGAGGCGTTACACCTTGACATGGCAACGGCAAAGGTCACCCGCCTTGATGTTTCAACGGTTATCCCGACCAAGCGACCGCCAACGGACTATTACAAAGGATTGGGAAACAAACCCAATTACAAGCGGCTGCAAGCACACCCCGACACGCTATATTACAGCCAACAATACAGGCAACTGATATTCTATGACAAAACCAAAGAAGCGAGCGCAAAGGGGGCAATTATCCCGCCCACGCTCAACGGGTGCAATCTGTTGAGGTATGAAATGAGGTTTTTGTCACACGCTCAACGGCTGTTGAAATCACCCGACCCGATTACAGGGGCAACCCTGACAGAAAGCGGCTTTTATTACTCCATTGTAAAGCGATGGAAAACCGAGTTTGACACAATTAAGAAAGTAAACACTATTAGCACCATGACAGACAGCATTAAGACACCAAAAGACGCACAAAAAGCCCTGTTTGCAATCCTGTTGCAACAAGGCGGGCAAAACTACATTGATGAGTTTTTGGCAGACCTGAAAGCAAAGAACGCTTTTTCAGACCCCAAATATTACAGCCGCTTGAAGTCTGACCTATACAGGATATTGCAAGCCCCCAACGAGGCAAAAAGCGACATGATTAGGGAACTTGAAAAGGCGATTTCAGATGTTGCCCAATATGCACGATGAAAGACCCCGATTTAACACTATCGGGAAAGCCCCAAAAAAGGTGAAAGCCTTATAATAAGTGGGCTGCATTACCAAATTTTGGTAATTTTGACCCTTTGAAAACAACAGAGAAAAACAGAGAATTTAACACTATGGAGAAAGGCAAGACAAACAACCCCAACGGGCGACCCAAGGGAACGCCAAACAAGATAACAGCCGATATGCGGGGATGGCTCACGGCTGTTATTGACAAAAACAGGAAGCAGATGGAAAAGGACTTGAAGCGATTAGAGCCAAAAGACCGCTTGCAGATACTTGAAAAGTTGATGCAATATGTTATCCCAAAGCAGCAAGCCGTTTCCGCTGACATTGACTTTGGCAGGCTCACAGATGAGCAATTAGACGCTGTTATTGACCAACTCACAAAAGACATTGGAAATGAAAATTGAACTTGACAGAGAGAAGAAACTCGTTTTGCTCCAAGCCCTCAAAGACGGGTATATTGACAGCGACACATTGAGGGAATGGATTGGCGACAAGGTTTTATTGTCGGACAAGCCGATGACACTTGAAGAAGCGCGGCAACTGATGAAGGAATTGGAGGAAGATTGCATGACCAAATGAAGGAGGGAAACAAGATGAAGAAACCAATAAGCAAGGATTTCAAGATATTGCTGTTGTCGGTGTTGAGGAAAGGACACATGACAGCAAACGACCGCTCCAACATTGAAACCTACCTGAAAACCTACTTTGACGGGTACACCCCGCCAGAGTTGCCCCCGTTGAGCAGTGAGGAATTGGCAGAACTTATCATTATTGAGGGGTTGGGCATTGACGCGGTTGTAGCCGACTATGAGAGGATAAAGGCAGAGCAGACCAATTGACAGCTCAACCAAAAACAAACAAAACAAACAAAACAAGCATGGGAAATTCAGCGGTGAAAGTAGAGAGCGAACAAGGCGGGGCGACCCTTACAGGGTTGCAACGCTTCACCGATGAGCCGTTGACCGAAACAAGGAAAAATGGTAACGTTGAGTTTCAACCGTTTCAACGCTTCACCGATGAGCAGTTGGCGGCTGAAATGAGGCGGCGGGGATTTGAGGTTTGGAAATGGAAGGAGTTGGGGGAGTTGGGGATCGATTATTGGATTTGGTGACATTCATAAAAACGGTGAAAATCGTTAGAAACTAACGACAAATCGGCAATATTTTGGTGTTTTCCCCGTGTTTTCAGAAACTGATTCGTTAAAATCAAACGAACAAAGAGCGAACAAGGAGAATTAGACCGATTCTAAATAAGACTTTCCCCGTTCAACCATTCAGAAAAACCCCTACATTTGCCACTCCTAAACTTATTAGCAGCCGACACCCAAGCGGCTGAAACAACAAAGATTGCCCCTTGTACGGTGGTAGCAGCGGAAACGCCTACATGGTTACTAATAAGACCAAGGACACCTAAACAAGGGGCTTTTATCCTAAACTTATTAGACAATGACAGCATTACAAGCAATCCAGCAAGCCCAACAGACGGGGCAAATTGCAATCACCAAGCAGACCGCCAACATGCTTGAAGCCGTGGCAAGGCTACAAGCGGCGGCGGAAAACTATGTTTCAGCGACAGAGGATAACTTGCCGTGTGAGATGAGCGACACCGACACTTGCAACAGGCTTTTGGATGATTTCTACAAGCATTTCAATCCGGTGACGGATTATGTTTTCTCCACGGTTGGGGGAATCATGCTGAAAAGGGTTTTCTTGTTCCAACAAACAGACAAATTCAGCGGGCTATGATGACAGAGAATGAAAGTGCCGCCCTGATACAATGGGCGTGTGAGAAACTCCAAGAGGACATGCAGCGTGTGCAAGATTCTTTGGGCTTCTATGTGAGGGACTTTGTTTTCTATTTGGAACACCCTGAATTTGCCCCCATGCCTGAAATTAAGGTTGAGGTAAAGACACCAAAGCCCAAAATGAAAGGGAATGTTGTAAGGTTTGACTTTTCAAAGCCCAAAAACATGACAATTGACCGATTCCAAAAGTAGTAATCCACAACCCCGCCCCGCTCACCCCCAACCGTTGAGCGGGGATTTTGTTTCACTTTGTTACAATCCCTACACGCGCGATGAATAGAGCCGCCCCGCGCCTTAAAGCCGTGAAGAAGCCAAGAGAAAGCCAAACAAACAAAACAACCCAAAACAAGACCTTACAGGCGTTTTCACGGCAAAGCCGACAAATCCCCCGCCCTGATTGCTCAACGGTTGGGAAATATCCCTATCTTTGCAGCGGTTGCTATGCTCAACGGCAACCGTTTCTTTTGGTTGGGTGTGGGGTGCTTATCCCACACCCTTATTTGATAGGCAAAAGTAGCATTTGAAACACCAAAAAATTGATATAGTACACTTTTAGTACACCTTACAAAACACAAAACCCCTCAAAATCAAATGATTAAGAGAGGTTTATAGTACCGAAGGCCGGGATCGAACCGGCACGAGTGTTACCTCATCGGTTTTTGAGACCGACGCGTCTACCGATTCCGCCACTTCGGCATGGTCGTCACGGTTGAACGAGGCTGCAAAAGTACACATTTTTTTGTTCCCGACAATAAAATAATGAAAAAAATGTGTTTTTGCTTGTCCGCTCAAAGAAATTCCCTAATTTTGCAGCCCGAAAAGTCAACCTCAATACCCCACAAACCATGTCAGGAAGATTCGTTTCCATTTTCGCCGGCAGGGCCACCAAGGAACTCGGTACCAAAATCGCCGAAGCCTATGGCGCTCCCCTCGGCAAGTCGTCGGTCGTCGTCTTCTCCGATGGCGAATTCCAACCTTCTTACGAAGAGAGCATTCGTGGCCGCCATGTGTTCATCGTGCAGTCCACCATGCCCTCCACCGATAACCTCATGGAGCTGCTGCTGATGATTGATGCCGCCAAGCGTGCCTCGGCCCACAAGATCATCGCCGTGATTCCTTACTTCGGTTGGGCGCGTCAGGACCGCAAGGACCAGCCGCGCGTGAGCATCGGTTCGAAATTAGTGGCCAACCTGTTGGTGGCCGCCGGTGTCAACCGCATCATCACGCTCGACCTCCATGCCGACCAGATCCAGGGCTTCTTCGACATCCCCGTCGACGCCCTTTATGCCTCCAGCCTCTTCATCGACTACATCCAGAAGATGCAAATCGACGACCTGATGATGGCTTCGCCCGATGTGGGCGGCTCGAAGCGTGCCTCGGCCTACGCCAAACGCCTCGGCTGCGACCTCGCCATCTGCCACAAGCAACGCTCGCGTGCCAATGTGGTCGACTCGATGACCCTCATCGGCGACGTGACGGGCAAGAACGTCATTCTCGTCGACGACATCATCGACACGGCTGGCACCATCGTCAAGGCAGGCCAGGTGCTGATGGACAACGGCGCCAAGAGCGTCCGCGCCTTCGCCACCCATGCCGTTTGCAGCGGTCCCGCCATGGAACGCTTGGACAACTCGGTGTTCAGCGAGGTGGTGGTCACCGACTCCATCCCGTTGCCTGACAACGCCTCCAAGAAAATCAAGGTGGTGAGCACTGCAGCCTTGTTTGCCGACGTCATCCACCGCGTGGAATCCTACGAATCCATCAGTTCGCTGTTCAAATAATGCAAATCTTGTAGAGACGCAAAATTTTGCGTCTCTACAACCAACAATAAACAATTCAACAAATCAACAATTAAACAATCAACACAAATGAAAACTGTATCATTGAGCGGTTCTCTTCGCGAGAACGTAGGGAAAAAGGATACTAAGGCTTTGCGTAAGGCCGAAATGGTTCCATGTGTCATGTACGGTGCCGGCGAGGAGCAAATCCACTTCGCCACTGCCGAGAAGAACTTCACCAAGATCCTCTTCACCCCCGAGACCTACATCATCGACTTCGATGTCAACGGTAAGGTCTACAAGACCATCCTGCAAGACATCCAGTACCACCCTGTGACCGACAAGGTGTTGCATGCCGACTTCCTCATCGTTAAGGAAGACAAGCCCATCACCGTGGTGCTGCCCGTGGCCCTCGAAGGCTCGGCTGCTGGTGTGATGCGTGGCGGCAAACCCAAGATGGGTGTGAAGAAGGTGAAAGTCTGCGGCCTGATCAAGGACCTGCCCGACTACATCAACGTCAACATCAGCAACGTCAACATCAACGAAGCCATCAAGGTGAAGGACCTCAACATCGAGAATGTGACCCCCGTCACCCCTGGCTACACCGTCATCTTTGCCGTCAACGCCGCCCGTGGTGCCGTGGTGGCCGAAGAAGAGGCTGCAGAATAACCAGTTTATTCAACCATACGAATAGGCCGTCTTCGGGCGGCCTTTTTTAGTTGATAGTTGTCAGTTGTAGGGACGCAACGCTTGCGTCCGCAAAATAATGGCCATGTCATTAATTAGTCGTATTTTTGCACGGCTTTTCCGCAAGGGGAAAGTAATAGAATTAGACGAAATGAAATACCTGATAGCCTGTTTGGGAAACATCGGCGCGGAATACGACAACACGCGCCACAACATCGGCTTCAAGATTGCCGACCGCTTGGCGAAAGACCTCGAAGCCTCGTTCACGACAAGCCGCTTGGCACAAGTTGCTGAGATGAAATACCGAGGCAAGACCTTGGTCGTCATCAAGCCGACGACTTACATGAACCTGAGCGGCAAGGCGGTGAAGTATTGGCTTGACCAAGAGAAGATTCCGATAGAGAACCTGCTGGTGGTCAACGACGACATTGCGTTGCCCTTGGGCACGTTGCGAATGCGCAAGCAAGGTGCCGACGGCGGCCACAACGGTCTGACCGACATTATTGAGAAATTGGGCACCAACGTGTTCTGTCGGCTGCGTTTCGGCCTCGGCGACGACTTCCCCCGTGGCCGTCAGGTCGATTTCGTCCTGGGTCATTGGAAGCCCTCGGAGGAGCCCATCGTAGACGAAAAAGTGGACCAAGCCGTCGAAATCATCAAGAGTTTTGTCGTGCAAGGGCCTGACAGGACGATGAATATGTTTAATAAGAAGTGAGTTTTTTATCGCTCTGCCTCGCGGGCCTTCTTGTCCTTCAGTGAGCCTTCGAAGATGTCGAAGCAGACGAAACGGCATTCGAGCGGGCCGTTCCAGACGGGGATCTTGGCTGTGGGCTTGAGGCCGACGTGGCGCAGGGCCACGGCATCGTCGGTGATGAGCCAGCATTGGAAGCCTTTGAAGTTGTGCTTCAACGTGTGGCCGATTTCCTCATACACGTTGTCGATGTCGTCTTCATCCAAGCGGTCGCCGTAGGGCGGGTTGATGATGACGATGCCACCGCCTTCGGGCGGGGTGAGGTCGTGCATGTCCTTCTTCATCAGGTGGATGTCGTGTTGCAGATGGGCGTAGTTGATGTTGCCTTCGGCGATGGCGACGGCCTTGGGCGAGCGGTCGGAGGCCCAAATCTCGTAGTCGAAATCGCAGATTTTGGCATCGGCTTCTTGGCGGATGCGCTGCCAGAGGTCGGCATCGTAGTCGTCCCACTTCATGAAGCCCCATTGTTTGCGGTAGTAGCCCGGCGGGATCTTCATCGCGTACATGGCCGCCTCGATGGGCAGAGTGCCCGAGCCGCACATGCAGTCGAGGAAGTTGCTATCGGCCTTCCAGCCTGTGAGTTGGATGAGGCCGGCGGCAAGCACCTCGTTCATCGGGGCCTTGTCGACTTGTTTGCGGTAGCCACGATGGTGGAGGCTCTCGTTGGAGCTGTCGAACAGGATGGTCACCTTGTCCTCACGAATATGCAGGTTGATGCGGAGGTCGGGGTTGAGCGTGTTGATGTTTGGGCGGATGCCATAGATGTCGCGCAGCTGATCGACGATGGCGTCTTTCATTTTCAGGCTCGCGTATTGCGAGTGGGTGAAATAGCCTCCGCTGGTGACGGCATCGATGCAAAACGTCTGGTCGGTACGGATGTAGTCGGTCCAGTTGATTTCCTGCACTTGGCTGTAGAGGCCTTCGGGTGTCTTGGCGAAGAAGTTCTTGATGGGCTTGAGCACCTTGAGGGCGGTGCGCACCTCGTAATTAATGCGGTACATCAGTTCCTTGTTGCCTTCGCAGATGACGGCGCGGTGCATCGGGCGTACGTTTTTTGCCCCAAGCGCCTTGATTTCTTTGGCCAGCACGTCTTCGAGGCCGGCAGCGGTTTTGGTTATTAATTGATATTGGTCGTCCATGGGAGTTGTTATTTCATTCAAAGCCAAATCTTTTATTCTTCAAGAAGTTTTCAAGCTTAATGGGACAAAAATAGGAAATTTTTGGGTTATATCTGCCAGTTGGGAAAAATTATGTAATTTTGCCGAAAATTAAGTGGATTAGAATATGGCAAAAAAAGCGGACGAAAACGAAAAGAAGCTCATCAAGGAACAGACCGAAGCCTTGCTAAAGTTGTTGTTGAAAAAAACAGGAACCAAGCGCAGCGACCTGATTAAACTTGCTGAGCAGGACTTCATATTTGAGAATCTGGATGTCTTGACCATGGCCGAAAAGCAACAATTCAATAGGTTGGCTTTATGAAATCGAAGTCAATCAGAATATATGTCGACACCAATGTCTTGGTAAATTATTGTACTGGCCAACAGGCCGATGTTGATGCTTTGACGTATATTTTTTCAAAACGTAGGCGTGAAATGCTTTTCACATCTTCTTTGGCGATAGTCCAAACCATCACGCAATTACAGAAAGGTAATAAAAGCCGGAAAGGTTTTGACAGAGCAGCTGTCACTGAATGGATGAACAAGTTTATGACAAAATTCTCAGTGATAGATTTGTCAAAAAACGACTTGAACAGAGGCTTTTCATTTGAAAACAAAGACGTTGAAGATAGTATCCATTATGCGCTATGTGAAAAATTGAAATGTGATACCATCCTTACAAACAATTTGTCTGATTTTGACTATTTCAAGAAAATCAAGAAAATTAGTCCTGCCATGGGATTGGCACTAATCAAAATGAGGATAAAGTAAATTTAATTATTTGGTATATAGTAAATTAAACTAAAATCAATGAAGAAAGTATTAGGAATCATCGCGATGGCCATCATGGTTTCGGTGGGTCGCGTGTATGCCGATGAAGGCATGTGGCTCCCGATGTTCGTCGAGCGCCTGAACTATGTTGACATGCAGAAGATGGGGCTGCAACTGACCCCTGAAGAGCTTTACAGCATCAACCACAGCAGCTTGAAGGATGCCATCGTGGGCCTCGGCAGCGATGCCATGCCGCGCGGCTTCTTCTGCACTGGTGAGATCGTGAGCGAGCACGGCTTGCTGTTCACCAACCACCACTGCGGCTACGGTGCCATCCAAAAGCTCAGCTCCGACGAGCACGACTACCTGAAGGACGGCTTCTGGGCCAAGAACTATGGCGAAGAACTGCCTGCCCCTGAAATGACCGCCAGCTTCCTCATCCGCATGGAAGATGTCACAAAAGAAGTTCTCGCTGTGGTGACAGATGACATGGACTATCAGGATCAACAATCCGCTATCCGTGCAAGAATCAAGGCATTGGAGGACGTTGCTTCGGAAAATGGCAAGTACAACCCCGTCATCAAGGGCTTCTTTGAGGGCAACGAATATTACATGTTTGTCTATCAAGTGTTTCCCGACGTGCGTCTCGTGGGCGTGGCCAACTCTTCGATTGGCAAGTTTGGTGGCGACACCGACAACTGGATGTGGCCTCGCCACACTGGCGACTTCTCCATTTTCCGCGTTTATGCCGACAAGGACGGTAACCCCGCCGCCTACAGCAAGGACAATGTGCCGCTGACGCCCAAGCACCACCTGCCCATCAGCCTCGATGGCGTGAAGAAGGACGACTTCACCATGATTTGGGGCTTCCCCGGCACGACCGAGCGCTATATGTCGAGCTATGGCATTGACTACAACGTGGACACTTTCTATCCCGCCATCGTCGACATCTTCGGCACCCAACTCGCCGTGATGGAAGAATACATGAAGGCCGACGACCACATCAACCTGATGTATGCCGACAACCACGCCGGCTTGGCCAACACCTGGAAGAACTTCCAAGGCCAAATCCTCATGCTTCGCAAGAACAAGGTCTCTGAGACCAAGGTCGCCTTGGAGAACGACTTCACCAAGTGGGTCAATGCCGACCCGAAACGCAGGGCCGAATATGGCGACGCCCTTCCGAACCTCAAAGAGGCCTACAAGACCTTGGGCGAGGTGGCCAAGAGCATCTATTATCCCAACTTCGTTTCAGGCATCGGCGCCGCTGGCATCGCTTCCCAATTCGGTTCCTACTATCAAGCCTATCTCGACAAGGACAAGGAGTCGATGGAGATGTCGCTGATGCTGCTGCAAGCCATGGATGTCGACGGCCTCTTTGCCGAGAGCGACCCGCAGGTGGAGAAGAAGACCTTCAGCGAGATGTTGAAGACCTACAAGAAGGCTTTCAAGGCCGAGGAACTGCCCGAAATCTATAATATCATCGACAAGAAGTTCAAGGGCGACATCGACGCTTTCACTGAGGAGGTTTACACCAAATCCATCTTCGCTACGCCCGAGAGCATCAAGGCTTTCTTGGCCAAGCCCAACCCCAAGAAGATCGGCAAGGACTATGCCTACATCATGAACACCTCGATGATGGAAGTCATCATGGGTGCCATGGGCGACTACCGCAACGCCATGCAAGCCGTCAGCGAGAATGACCATGTCTTTGTGAAGGGTCTGCGTGAATACTACGCCGCCACCCAACCCGGCAAGAGCCTCTATCCCGATGCCAACTCGACGATGCGCATGAGCTACGGCTCGGTGCAAGACTACATGCCCGCCGACGCCGTGCATTACGACTATGTGTGCACCGCCAATGGTATCCTTGAGAAATACGTGCCTGGCGACTACGAGTTCGACGCCCCCAAGCGCCTCATCGACCTCATCGAGAAGAAGGACTTCGGTGCCTATGCCGACGACAACGGCGAACTCATCGTGTGCTTCCTTTCGACCAACGACATCACGGGCGGCAACTCAGGCAGCCCCATCATGAACGGCAAGGGCGAACTCATCGGCTTGGCCTTCGACGGCAAC
>DGXB01000052.1 GCA_002396205.1 Bacteroidales bacterium UBA4243 | reverse complement strand
ATCCTCGACCCGCGCGACACCTACGCCGACAAGAGCGTTTGGGAAGAAAAGGCCAAAGACCTCAGCTCGCGCTTCATCAAGAACTTCGAGAAGTTCACGACCAACGAAGCTGGTAAGGCTTTGGTGGCTGCCGGACCGCAACTGTAAATCCATTGACACGCATCGCGTCATTGCGAGCAAAGCGAAGCAATCCAGAATACAAGTTACAACTCTGGATTGCTTCGTTGTTTCTCGTCGCAGTGACGCAAAGCACAACAACCCCATTTTACCTGAGCATTGCCAAAACGAGCGACCGGTTGACTGCTTTTCAAACACATTTTTTCGCATGATGTTATTTTTTTTCGCATTTTTGCACCTTTAATTATGTAACGGCAAACTAAACAAACTCTTGTACACATGAAAAATCTTTTCACTCTTATTGCGGCATTAGTCTTAGGATTCAGCCTGAATGCCCAAACTATCACCGACGAGGAAGTCATCGTCAGCCCCGAATCGATCCACCTCTATTTTCACGGTTGCTCGCCGCATGGCGAACGGGTGTCCGTCACCAACCACACGTCGGAAGACTTGGTCATCAACCGCTGCTATGCAGAGAACTTCATCGTTGAGTTCCTTTACGAAGGCGAAAACATCGCCGAAACGGGCTTTGTCGTCCCTATCGGTGAAAGCGTTGGATTTGAAGTTTATGCAACGCCGACCCTAAAGCAAGAAAACGACATCTACGGCACGATTTTCATCGACACCGACTTTGGCGTCTACACCATCGCGCTTTATTATGAAACCACCTACGGCATCGAAGAACATGCCGCAGGCTTCTATATCGCTCCCGTTCCCGCCAACGATTTCATCTACATCACAGGCGAAAACTTAGGCAAGGTCAGCATCTACAATGCCGTCGGGCAGCGCGTTGAGGAATTCGACACCGAAGGAGATAATTTGCGCATTTCGGCCACTGACTACCCGAATGGCATATATTTTGTTAGGACAGCCCAAGGCGAAACGCGACGTTTCATCATTGCACATTAATCCAATAATCAATAACAACAAAAATCAACAAAAATGAAGAAAACCCTTAAAAGAATTGCTCCCGTAGCATTGGTCCTCATCGGACTGACAACCCTTTCGTTCATGGCCAAAGACGGCGTCACGCTGCGCCTGAAGCCCCAACAAGGCAAGACCTACACCATCAACGCGAAAGCCAACATGATGATGATGATGGAAGTGCAAGGCCAAACCATGAACCAGACGCAAAACATGGAGTATCGCCAGAGCTTCACCGCACAAAACGTCACTGCCAACGACGTGCAACTTGAAACCAAGATTGAAGCCCTGAAAATGAGCATCTCACAAATGGGCATGAAGCTGGAATACGACTCGGAGCACCCCGAGAAGACCAGCCCCATGCTTGCCGGACAAACCGCCGAGATGGACAAGGCCATCAACAAGACGGGTACCATCAAGTATGACGTCATGGGCCACGTCATCGACTCGCTCGACCTCGAAATGAGCCAATTGGGCGGCGTCGTCATCCAACTCCCTGAAGAAGAGCTGAGCGTGGGCAGCACTTGGAGCGTCGACAAGAGCCAAAACGTCAGCGGCACCGAGATGAACGTCCACTACACCTACACCGTCACCGCCATCTCCAAGAAGAGCGTCGACCTCACCGTGGAAGGCACCGTGACCGGCAAGGGTGCCGAGGAAATCAGCGGCAACTACACCGGCACGGCCAGCGTCGACCCGCAGCAAGGCTTCATCACCAAGAGCAGCCTCAAGAGCAACCTCTCGATGACCATCTCGCAGCAAGGTTTGAGCATCCCCGTCACCATGGTGGGCACCACAACAGTGGACGTCAAGTAAGGAATTGTTCCACGAAAAAGAAAAAACCAGCGGCCATCGAGTCGCTGGTTTTTTTGTGCCTCAATGAACGATGCCTACGAATTGAGCATGACCGGCATGAGGAGCATGAGCAGGTCTTCGGCCTCGTTCTCGGTGTCGACAGGCGTGATGATGCCTGCACGGTTGGGGGCCGACATCTCAATCTTCACCATTTCGGAATCGAAGTTGCTGAGCATCTCTTGCAGGAAACGCGAGTTGAAACCGATTTCCATGTCGTCGCCCTCGTAGCTGCAAGTGAGGCGTTCCTTGGCTTCGTTGTAGAAGTCGATGTCTTCGGCGGTCAAGGTAAGCTCCTGTCCGGCAATGCGGAAACGCACCTGATGGGTGGCCTTGCTTGAGAACACGGCAACACGGCGGATGGCCGAGAGGAATATCTGACGGTCGATGGTCAGCTTGTTGGGGTTCTGCTTCGGGATGACGGCATCGTAGTTGGGATAGCGGCCTTCGATGAGGCGGCAAACCAACATATAGTCGCCAAAGACGAACGAGGCGTTGGTCTTGTTGAACTCGATATGCACAGGTTCGTCGGCAAGGCCTGCCAGGATGCTCTTCAGCTGGTTGATGGGTTTCTTGGGCATGATGAACGAAGCCACCACGTCCGACTTGACGTCCATCCTTCTGTAGCGCACCAACTTATGGGCATCGGTGGCCACAAAGGTCAGGTAGTTCTCCGTCATTTCCATCAGCACGCCGCTCATAATGGGTCGGATTTCGTCTTGACCCGTGGCGAAGACCGTCTTATCGAAGCCTTTGGCGAGCACGTCGGCGGGAATCTCCCAAACGGAAGTGTCGGCCATCACCGGCAGTTGTGGGAACTCGTCGCTCTTGTGGCCGGCCAATTTGTAGCGACCTTCACCAGCCACCAATTCGATGGCCAAGGTGTTGTTGTCGACCGAAACCGTGATCGGCACGTCGGGGAAGTTCTTCATGATTTCGAGCAGCAGACGGGCCGGAATCGTCACTTCGCCAGTGCCTTCCACCATGTCGGGGACGAGGGTGACCGTCATGGTCACGTCGAGGTCCGACGAGGTGATTCTCAACTGGTTTTCCTCAAGATGGAACAGGAAATCGTCCAAGATGGGCAAAGTGTTCTTCGAACCGATGACACCGCTCAGGGCTTGCAAGCTCTTCAAAAGCTTTAGACTTGATACTATGAATTTCATCGCAATATAGGTTTTTATTTCATTCAAATTTGAAGTGGTAAAAGTACAAATAATTGGGATATGGAAACCATTTTGTCGAAAATTTTCTCATTTTTTAGAAACCGCCCACATTCAGGCCCGCATATTTCAGTCGGTTCAGGAAGTCGAGCATCGACTCGTAGGGCACCGCCACATACTGGAAACGCTTGTCGTCCTTCTTGCGTGTACGCGCCTTCTCCTTGATGTCGGCCAAACGTTGGTTGATGTCGGAATAGGTGCAATGCACTTGCAACTGCCCGTCGCCTACATTATAATTAATATAGGTCTGGAACATGTCGTTCTGGAAGAAGTAGGTGATGTTGCCCAAACGGCGGTCGAACATCACGCAGCCGTCGACGTACTTGTTCACCACATGGTTGCCAAAACTGCCCAAACCGATTTTTCCCACCGAGACGAAAGCGTGCAACTGGTTGTTCCACACCATCTTAAGGTCGGGAATCACGATGGTCTTGCTGTAGAAATCCGATGCCTCCATCTGAGGATAGCCGCCAGCCAATTCGATGTTCTTTGAAAGCTCTTCGGTTTTCTCAGCCGAGTTCTCGGAACGGAAATAGGACAGGAAATTGGTCTGCGTCAGGTCGATAGACTCAGCGGGAGCGTTGGCATAAACTTCGGCCATTGCTTCCAAAGCCTTGTCGTCGAACACGGGGGCGTTGAAGATGTTGAGACCATGCAACGTTAGGCTGTCATTGGGGTATTGTGTGTAGTCGCCGAAAACCGTGAATTGGGCCAGCGCAGTCTCAAAGCTGAGGTCGGAGCCACCGTGACCACGGATGATGCCACGCGAATCGAGGTCGAGATGGGCATCATATTGCATCGTGTCGGTCACCACAAAACGCAGGCTGTCGGCATCGAACCAAAGCATTCCGTTCGACGAGGCCGCCTCAACGGTGTTGTTTCTCCCCTCTCGTGGCGTCAGGAACGAGCCGAAATAGCCACCGTCGATGGCCAACTCATAATACAAGCCGTTGCACATGCCTGGCTCGCCTTCGCGAATGCGCTCCATGTCGACAGGGATGCGGATGGCGTGTGGATTGATGTGTGTGGCCGAGGCAAACCAATGGTTGAGTGCCGCAATAGTGTCTTGTGCCGTCTCTACAAGAGTTGCTTCGACAGGCTCAGGGGCCGTTTCTTCTGTTTCAACAAGAGCATCATCCACTTCCATATTCGTAGAGTCCGTCGGCGTTTCGACAGGCTCAACGGCCTCAACTGCTACAGGCTCCTCGAAGGCCAGCAGAGCAAACTTGCCGTCGAAATAGCCTAACGCCTCAGTGGCTTCAAGAGTCAGGCGACCTTGGAAGCCAAAGTGTGTATTCAGCTTGAAATCAGCGTCTTCGGCAATATTGGCATAGCCATGCGTAACGCCTTCCACAGGCACGATGGTATCCATCTTGATGGCCGTGCTAACGCCATTGGCATTGGTGTAGTCCCATGTGCCTTGGGCCTCATAATGGTTGCGGCTGTGGATGTTGACCACGGCATCCTTATAAAGATGGAATTGGTTGAGCGTGTCGGCCAGCAGCTCGCCATTCACCGGTTCCAGCTTCGATTCGGCATTGATGTCGACGTCGTGCAGGTAAGGGAACACGGCTGCATCGGCCACACGGATGATCTTCACGTCGTGGGCATGGATGATGTAGTTGGTCATGTCGTATTCGGCGCTCATGCTGTAGAATTGCAACGAATCCTGCTCAGGCACGAGCGAGATGAACTTGGATGCGTTGTTGTGGACCGCCAACAGTTCCTCGTGCGTGGTGGCGGTGGCATAGTCGCCGAAGCTCTCCACCGGATTGTAGAGATGCAGGCTGTTGGTGGCCATGTCCCAGTTGGCTTCCTTCAGCGAGCAGATGTATTGGTTCATCGGGAAGTCGAGGTTGCTGTTTTGGTCGAGATAGTCGTATTGCACCTTTTGTGCGTCGAAGTCGACGTTGGCGCGATAGTTGGAAGCGGCAAAAGCGATGTTGGCCGTATCGGCGGAATACAGGAGGAAGTTGGCCGAATCGGCGACGAAGGTCCTACTGTCAAAGGCGAAATGATCGGAATCGAACTCCGTAAGCCCGAAGTTGAGCTTGCCGTCAGCCGAATAGCCGTCGGGCTTGAGCGTGGTCTTGCCGGAGAAATAGGTGTCGCCATACATGCAGATGGGCTTGTCAATGGTCTCGGTAGTCAATTCCGGAATGCCAATGTCCCACTTCAGGCGCAAGGCATCGGCAGAGGCCGTCGGGAAGCCCGTGCCGTCCTCTTTGGGCACCATCTTGAAATAGTTGGTGATACCCGTGATTGAATCGGGATAAAACATGAACTGGTCCGACTTGAAAGCCGCCGTCAGATAGTCGAGTGTGCCTTCGCCGAAGAAACCGCTCGACGAGAGGTAAACCTGATTGTGGAAACGGCCCAAATCGTCATAGAGCGGATACGATGCCGTCTCGTTGTCGCCAATCTGATGGACGAAGCCCAACGAAAAGTCGTCCATGACAACCAAAGGCTGCACGATGTTGGGCATGATTCCAGCCGAAACCAATTCACCTTCGAAACGCACCTTCTTCATTGACAAGTCGTTGAGGCTGTCGACCACAAATGGATAGAGGCTGTAGTAGAACTTGCCTTCAAGGTCGGCGGCTGTCATCACCGAGTCGACATTACCGGGATGGAACACGCCTCCGTTGATTTTCCTGAAGAACTTGAAGCCCTCGGCATCGCTGGTGAAAATGGGGTATTCGGGTGTCTCGTAACGGCTCGACTTGTTGTCGCCATGGTCGATGTCCAAGTGTCCCCTCAGCTTTTCCAACGTGCCGTCGACGGGGATGACATGGTTGTCGTAGCGGGCGTAAAACCTCAGCGAGTCAATCTTTTCCATGTTGATGGTGAAGTCCTGGTAGTTGAACTTGCTGTCTTTGGTGAAGAACTCGAACATACCCGCCAAAATGCCTCCCGAGAAGGTGAAATTCTGGCCTTTGGTGAAGGTGATTTTGCCGAAGTCGGGCACGATGACCACACGTTTGCGGTCGCTCAGCGAGATGGCCGATCCATCGAAGCCGTCGATTTGGCTGGTGATGCCGTAGACCAGCAAGTCGTTGGTCCTGAGGTCGAGGCGCACATTGGGTTGGCGATTGGTCGTCAAGGTGTGCAGCTTGATGACGTCGTAGTCGATGGTCTCGCGGTAAGAGTCGACCACGTCGAAGAAACGCGGCAACGCGGTGACCCATTTCGTTTCGGGGTCATATTCCACATAGCCCTCGGCTTGCAGCTTGAGCATCAGTGAGATGACTTGTTCGATAGGATAGCCAAGGAAGGAAGCCAAGTCGCCAACGGCAAACTTCACCTGACGTTCCACATTGTCGAAACCTTGCAAGAATTTCTCGATGCGTATCATCGGATGCGTGCCGTCGAGACCTTGCAGCCGCTTGAAGTCGTCGTGGCGGTAATAGTTGACCGAAACCACATCGCCCTCGCTCGTCGGATTGACGCCTTCCATCCTGCGGAAGTCGACATTCGATTCGTCAATGTTCCAATACATGGCCTCCAAGAAGATGTCGACTCCATGGTAATAATCGTGGAACGGGCCATCGCCATAGTCTTTCAACGAACGGTAAATCATCATCTTACGCAACTTGTTATCGTAGCGGAAACCAAGTCCGTTGTGATAGATGGAATCCTTTTCCTGGCCCGAAACGGTGTCGATCAGATAGAGACGCATGGCAGCGTGGTCGGAAACGAGCAACTCGTCCATCGACATCACGAAACGCTGAGCCTGCACCTTGACGACTTCCTTGCCCTTGTAGCGGAAATGGAACATCGCCTTGTTATCGACACCGCCAAACACATCCACTTGGTTGCCCATCATGCCGATGCCACCCTCAAAGTCAATGTTCTTCATAATGTTTTTAATCTCATAATCAGAGCGATACGATTTCACACGCGGAAACATCGTCTTTTCGTTGGGCGCATTCACCAGCACCTTGTCCTCGAAACGGCAAAGGATGTCTTGGTCGAAATGCTGGCGTTCGTGGAAAATCACCGAGTCGATGGCATACTCCGAGCGGCTTAAGTCGATGGTGTAGTAATCCGGAAGGGTGACAAACACCTGGTCGGTCGCGATGCCGAAGCGCGACCAGTCGGCGCGGCCTCCCATGCCTTCCCATCGGTTGTCGTCGAGGTAATAAACGCCCTTGGTATTCTTGAGAACCGACTCGTCCTTTTGCGAAGCCAGCACCAACATGCCGTCGACGGTCAGCTCAAAACGCTCTTTCGAGGGGAACCCTATCAAGGCCTCGCGGAGCGACCATTTGGAGTTGCCTTTGGCCGACAACACCTTGTCGACGAAGATGTTACGGCTCGATGCCAAATACTTGTCCACACCGTTCATCGACTTGCGGACCTTGGCATCGGTGTACATAAGCCAATTGTTCACGTCCTTGTGTCCCAATCCGGCGGTAGGGATCTTCTGCACCACCTCGATGAAATTGAAGATGTTGGCATAGGCCTTGCCCCCACTCTTGGCATGAAGCAACTCGCACAATCCCATGATGGTATTGGCTTCCGAGCCATCGTAGTAGCTGTCCCATGGCCCACGGAAGGCCTGCATGATCACAGCCGCCTCGTCGCGGTCTTGCTTCGACGTGGACGAAGCCAAATAGGCCGACAACTCATTGTAGAAGCTCTCCTTGTCGGTGGAGAAAAACGCCTGCGCGAAGCCCGATGCAATGCCCAACAGGAGCAAAAAAACGGCGGTTAGGATTCCTTTTTTCATTCTTTGCAGATTAAAAAACAGTTATTTACAAAATTCGGCAGCCACCCAATTGTTGCGGCTCAGGTGGCGAAAATAGCGCAAACCCAGACGCTCGGCCTCGGCCTTGATGCTGCCAAGATCCTCGGTGTAGAAGCCGCTGAAAAAGATATGGGCTTCGGGGTTCAAGGCTGCAACATAGCAGTGCATGTCGCGCAAGAGGATGTTGCGGTTGATGTTGGCCAAAACGATGTCAAACTTGCCCTTGATGGACAAGGCGTCGCCAAGTATGATTTCGATGTCGCTGATGCCGTTCAACTCACAGTTGGTGAAGGCGTTGCGATAGGCCCATTCGTCGTTGTCGATGGCAACGGTGTGCGCCGCGCCCAATTTTTTGGCCAAAATCGCCAACACCGCCGTTCCACTGCCCATGTCCAAGACCGTTTTCCCCTGAAAATCAGTCTCAAGCATCAGCTGGATGATTTGCGACGTGGTCTCATGGTTGGCTGTTCCAAACGACATCTTGGGCTCGATGACGAGGTCGAACTCGAAGGAAGGGTCAGGTGCGTGGAATGGCGCGCGTACACGGCATCGCTCGTTGACCACCACGGGCTGGTAAGAGGCTTCCCAAAGCTCGTTCCAGTCCTTGTCGGGCATCTCCTCCACTTTCAGCAGATGTATGTCGAAAAACGCGGAATCGGCAAGCAGGCTTTCTACAGCCTCATCGTTGCGGTTTTCGGCTGAGCAATAGGCTTTTAGCCCCATCGTATCGTCCATGAACGAGTCGAAGCCGATTTCAGCCAGCATCGACACTAACATATCATGTTGAATATCGGAGCCTGGCGCAGTAAACGAATACTCGAATGTCTTCATCAATCTTTTTGTTATACACGAATAATCACGAATATACCACGAATTATCAGAAATGAATTAATGAAAATTTGCGGTTAATTCATGGCCATTCGTGTTGAAAACCAACATTATTCTTCGCCGATATGTGAGGCTTGGTTGCAGATGGATACGAAGTCGTCGGCCTTGAGCGATGCGCCACCGATGAGGCCGCCGTCGACATCAGGCTGCGAGAACAGCTCGGTGGCGTTCTTGGCGTTGCAGCTGCCGCCGTAGAGGATGCGGATTTCGTCAGCCGTGGCTTCGTCGTAATGTTCCTTGATGAGCGAGCGGATGTAGGCGTGCATCTCCTGTGCCTGTTCGGGCGTGGCGGTCTTGCCCGTGCCGATGGCCCACACGGGCTCGTAGGCGATGATCGTGTCGTAGATGGCATCACCATCCAAATGGAACAAGCCTTTTTCGAGCTGTTCCTTCACCACGTCGAAATGGCGACCCGCTTCGCGTTCCTCAAGCACTTCGCCAACGCAATAAATCGGCGACATATTGTTCTCAATCAACCGATTAATCTTTTCGGCAAGGATTTCATTGGTCTCGCCGAAATATTTCCTGCGCTCGCTGTGACCGACGATGCAGTAGTCCACGTCGATGGATTTCAGCATCTTGGCCGACACTTCGCCCGTGTAGGCACCTTTGTCGTAGGCACTGCAATTCTGTGCGCCCACGTTAAAGCGCTGTTCGTCAAACTCATAGTCCGTCAGCATCTCAAGATAAGGGAACGGCGGGCAGATGATCACTTCGCAGTTCAGCTCGTCCTGCTCGTCAAGGCGGTCAAGGATGTCGTCGACCAATGTTTCGGCCTCATCGAAAGTGAGGTTCATTTTCCAGTTTCCAGCTACGATTTTGCTTCTCATAAGATTATTTATTTCAGATTTAAGATTTAAAGATTTAAAATTCAATGGTTTATAACCAAAGATGACGATTTTTCAAAAGGACAAAAATACGAAATATTCCATAACCACACAAAAGTTTTACTATCTTTGTGGCTTCAATTCCCAAAAATCCATTTTATAATTCAATGATTTGATGAAGAAACTATCCTTGCTTATTGGCCTGACAATGGTTTTCGGCATTTGCCACGCCCAAGACGAACTCCCAATCGTCGTCCCCGACCGCCCGGGATTCACCTATGGGGCAGCTGTCGTGCAACACCATAAAATCACTTGGGACAACGGCTTCGCTTTCGAGTCGATGCCTGATGGCGAACGCACCGTCACCCTCAACAGCACGATGCTCAGGTACGGTCTCTTCGAGAACATGGAATTGCGCTTGGGTTCCGACTTCTTGCTATCCTATGACGGCCTTGAGCCAAGACCCACTTTTGGCGTAGGCCCGCTCACGGCTGGGGTGAAGTTCAAGCTGAACGAAGGTCACGGCATCATCCCGACGGTCGGTTTTTTGGCCGAACTCAAGTCGCCCCATGTGGGGACCAAGGAGCAACTTCCCTCCCACCTCGCTCCCGCGATGTATGCCATCTTTGAACATGCCATCGGCGAACGCTTCTGGCTTTGCTATAACGCTGGATTGGAATGGGACGGCGAGACGGCTGCCCCCAAGACCTTCCTCGCCATAGGTTTTGGCGGCAACATCACGGAAAGCCTTGGCGCCTTCATCGAGACGTACCATTACCTGCATCGGGAGGAAAAAAGCCAACACATGACGGAATTTGGCCTGACCTGGTTGGTTTCGCGGCGCGTGCAACTCGACATCGAAGCCGACATGGATTTCAGGAATTTCGGCAAGCACTACGGCATTGGCGCAGGCGTTTCGTGGATGATTAACTGAAGACCAACTTGCAACGGCAGACCTCAACAGCGTTTTGTTCGCCTGGCTCAGTCTTGACCAAACGGACACAATACTCGTTTTCAGCGGTTTGTTCACGATAGAAACCCATCTTATCGCCTTGGTGCGTCTCAGCGACGTAAGCAATCTCAAACCGCTTGAGGCGATGTTTGCGATACCATGCAATGTCCCACAAATCAAGCACATGCTCGATGTATTTCACCGAGTTGACGTGCCCGTTGATGTCGATGTCGTTGTAGTTGATGTCGATGCAACGCACAAAACCAGCGTTTTCCGTCATTTTCACACGGCTGCTTTTTTCGATGGGGCAAGGCTTGTCGGCCACAATCCATTTGTCGATGGCGCCGTTGTCGATGGCGTAAATATCGGTAGGCTGGCGTGTCTCCGTATCAATCATGGCCCAGATGGAACGGCCATAGCCATAGACCCGCCCGTTGCTGTCAGAAACGCAAAAATTACGGCTCGTGAAAAACTTCATCGCGCTTTCCACCCAAGTCTCAATGCTGTAACGTTCATATTGCGAGGGCATTTCCTCCATTTCGATGGCCAAGCGCGACAGCACCCACGACCGCTTGATACTCATCAGGTATTTCATCCCAAAGCCACGGTCGGTGGAATGGAAGTCAGCCGCGTTGAGCATCTGGTTGCCAAGATGGCCGAGGAACATCCGTCCCGAAAAGTCGCAATGGAACGGCTCAGCCATGAATTCGTATTTTCCTATTTTGTCCATATTCAAGAAAGTCTCACTCTCGGATCAATAAACCCATAAATAATATCAACCACAATGTTGACGATAATCAGCATGACCGCGATGAGCAGCACCGCCCCCATGATGACGGGGAAATCGTATTTGTCGAGCGCGTCGACCACCACCACGCCGATGCCCTTCCAGTCGAAGACGTATTCCACGAACACCGCGCCCGCCAGCAACGAGGCAAACCAGCCCGAAACCGCCGTCACCACGGGGTTCAACGCATTGCGCAAGGCATGGATGCAGATGACGCGGAACGGCTTCAGGCCTTTGGCGCGTGCCGTGCGAACGTAGTCCATCGACATGGCCTCAAGCAACGACGTGCGCGTCAGTTCCGTGACCACCGCCAAGGGGCGCATTCCCAACGTCAAGGCGGGCAAAATGAGGTTGCGCAGGCTGAGGAACTCTCCCCTGCCGTATTCGTCGACGGTGTAGAGGCTTCCCGTCATGCCCAATCCCGTCCAATGTTCGAGCAGGAAGCCGAAAATCCAGGCCATCAGGATGGCCGCGAAAAACGAAGGCAACGACATGCCAATGGTGGTAACGAAAAGCGTCAACTTGTTGAGAAACTTCGTGTTGAACACAGCCGTCAGGATGCCGATGGCCAATCCCACGACCATCGCGATGGAAATGGAGACGAAGGCCAGCAGAAGCGTGTTTGGGAAGGCCTCGCCCAAAATGTCGGACACCTTGCGCTTGCTTTGGTACGACATTCGCAAATAAGGCGCTTTCAGCACGATGGCTGTCGAGCCAACCGTTGCAATCTTGGCATAACGCCCAATCCTGTCCAGCTTTTGCGTGCCGTTCGAGACATCGTAGAACGAAATCGGCACCAAGTCGTTTAGATAGTCAACATACTGTTTTCCAATGCTTTGGTTCAATCCCAATTCTTCGCGGATGGCATCGACCGACTCCTTGTCGGCGCGTTGGCCGAGCATCATTTGGGCGGGGTCGCCAGGCAAGATGTTGAACAGGCAAAACACCAAAGTGGCGACACCCCAAAGCACCGCGACACCGTAAAGCAACTTTCGGATGATATAACTGCCCATTTTAGAACAACACCTTCAAAGCGTCATCGAAGTCGAACACACTCCATTTGTCTTTCACCAATCCGCTGTCGAGCCAAATCAGTCCTGGGTTGGAGCGAACTATCGTCTTGATTTCCAGCTCGTCGCCATAATACACCTCAAAAACGAATCCTTTGTTTTCGCGAAGCTGCTCCACATATTCAGGATTGTTGGCAACGACCCAAATCACAGTGTAGTCGGTTTGCTGGGCCGCCTTGTTGAGGTCGGCCACCTTATTCCAGTCCTTCTCGGTCAGCGTCGACAAGTCATTGGAAGTGAACATCAAAAGGTTTTCGGTGGCGAGGATGTCGGCAGTGACATCGTTTCCGTCTTCATCCAACGCGCTGAAACCAAGGTAGTTATTACCGCCTTCGGTCCTTTGGTTGACAAATTCCCATTGCGACATCCACACCGAGTCGTTCCAAGGATAGTTGGGCGAAAGGTATTCTTGGGTCTCGCCCGTTGCCTTGTTTTTGTAAGTCAAGTAGATACGACTTGGTTCGGCAGGTTCGGCATTCATCTGCTTGCCCACTTTCCAGTTCATGAAATCAACCACGGGAAGGTGGCGGTAGTTGTAAACCTCAAACGCAAGGAAAGCAATGGCATAGGCAATGGCAATGATGAACTGTGTAGGTAGCTTAAGGCCGTTTTTCAGCTGTTTGTTGTTCAATACCAGTGGGATAAGCACCGCGTCGATGACCAAGTTCTTGTAGAACGTCTGCCAGTTGCTCATTTTGATGGCCGTCCCGAAGCAGCCGCAATCGGGCACGAGGTCGTAGAGCGCATCAAAGAGCGTCGTGAAGGTGAAAAACAACATCAGCAAGGTCGCGCCCAATGTCGCCAATCGGGGCAAAATATTGGTCAACAGGCAGATGCCCACGATAAACTCAGCCAAAATCAACAAGAAGGCCAGAACCAAAGCCGCATCGTTGAGCCATGTCATGCCATAAACCGAGAGGTAGTCGAGCATCTTGTATTTCGTCCCTAACGGGTCGACACCTTTGGTGAAACTGCTGAAAATGAACAAGGCACCCACCAAAAAACGGCAAACGACCAACGCAAAGTTGCTGAATCTTTTGTTGAAAACGGTGGCAACCAAGAAGTTAAGCAAAAGGATGGCCAAAAACCAAAACCGATATTCAGGCAGGAAAAAAATCCCTACCGCCGAGGCAAGGGCCGCCAAAATACTTGCCCACGCAATGGCCGAAGACTTCTTATTTCTCATCGCGCACCTCCTCGCCCATCAAAATCAAGGCAAAAACAGCATAGTTGATCATATCGTAATAGTTGGCGTCGAGTCCTTCGGATACAAGCGTCTTGCCTCCGTGGTCTTCGATGCTCTTAGTACGCAGCACCTTGCTCATAATCAGGTCGGTAATTGAGCTGACGCGCATGTCGCGCCATGCCTCGCTATAGTCGTGGTTCTTGCGCGTCATCAGCTCGTAGGCTTCGGTGGTCACCTTGTCGTACAAAGCCGTAGCCTCCTCAGCCGTCAGGTCGGGCTGGTCGACCACGCCGAGTTGTAGCTGTATGACGCCCATCGCCGCATAGTTGACGATGCCGATAAACTCAGGCTCGATGCCCTCGTCTACCATTTGCTTCGTCGTGGTTTGCAACGTCCTGATTCTCTTCACTTTGATAAAAATCTGGTCGGTTATCGAGGGCGTCCGCAGGATGCGCCAAGCCGGCCCATAGTCCTTCATCTTGTCGACAAACATCTTGCGACATTGCGCCAACACAGCGTGAAATTGCGATTTTGTATCTTTCTTTTGCATGAAAAATGTATTTTTGCAAAAATAATACTTTTTTCGATGATGCAACTTTTTTCAAAGGGTAAATCTTACATTTTCGACCGTCCCGCAGTGATGGGCATCCTCAACGTGACACCCGACTCGTTCTCCGACGGTGGTCGCTACAACCTGATGTACAATGCCTTGCAACACGTTGGGCAAATGCTCAATGAAGGTGCCGACTTCATCGACATCGGCGGCTGCTCCACCCGTCCCAACAACGCCATCGCCACAGAAGCGGAGGAGATGGAGCGCGTCGTTCCGATTCTGAAATCCATCAGGAAACGTTTTCCTGACGCGCTTGTTTCCATCGACACATTCAGGAAAAACGTAGCAGAGGCCTGCATCGGCGAGGGGGCCGACCTCATCAACGACATCTCGGGCGGGCTTTTCGATGCGGAGATGCTGCCTTACATCGGCCAAAACCATATTCCTTATGTCATGATGCACTGTGTTGGGACACCCGAGACCATGCACCAATACGCCCTCGGCGGCAACATCTACCAAACCGTTCACGACTTCTTTGAACAGCAATGCCAAATTCTTGAATCCTTTGGCGAACAACAGATCATCCTCGACCCTGGCATTGGTTTCGGCAAAAACTTGGAAGCCAACTATCAGTTGCTCAGCGACATGGATAAATACCGCTACAACCATTTACCCATCCTCATCGGCATTTCGCGGAAGTCATTAATAAATAAGGTGTTGGGCACCATGCCACAGGAAGCTGAAAACGGCACCACCGTGCTGAACACCATAGCCTTGCTCAACGGCGCCGACATCTTGCGCGTCCACGACGTGAAAAAAGCGCGCGAGGCTGTCGAATTGGTCGGTAGTTTTCGTAATTTTGCCGCAAAATTGGAACCATGATCGACCTTTTCATCCAAGTCAGCGTTTTCGACATCATCGACATCTTTCTGGTGGCCATGCTCTTCTACGGCCTCTATCGGCTGCTGAAAGGCACCTCGGCCATGAGCATCTTCATCGGCATCGTCGCCATCTTCCTTATCTGGCAGTTGGTCAAGGCGTTGCAGATGGAAATGCTGACGGCCATCCTCGGCGCTTTCGTCAGCGTGGGCTTCATCGCGCTCATCATCATCTTCCAGCCCGAGATACGACGATTTCTGTTCACCATTGGCGCACAAGCCCAGGAAGGCAAGTTCATGCAAAGGTTCAAGTTCCTGAAAGTGAGGAGCAACGTCGACCTCAACATCGAGGCCGTGACCAAAGCCTGCCTCAACATGTCGGACATCAAACAAGGGGCGCTCATCCTGCTCACCCGACAGAACAACCTTGACGACATTGTTACGACAGGCGTCATGGTCAACGCCGACATCAGCAACCCACTGATTGAGAACATCTTCTTCAAGAACAGCCCACTGCACGACGGTGCCATGATCATCCGCCACAACCGCATCACGGCTGCACGCTGCATCCTTCCCGTGACCAACAAAACCAACATCCCAGGGCATTACGGCCTGCGCCACCGTGCCGCCATCGGCGTGACCGAAGTAAACGACTGCATCGCCCTTGTGGTTTCGGAAGAGACGGGCAACATCAGCATGGTGGTGGGCGGCGAAATCAAGACCATCAAGCCTGCGGAACTCAAAGAGACGATTGAGAGGGAGATGAGAGGTTAGAGTTTGCGGTTTGGAGCTATTCAGAGCTAAACAACTGAACGACTGTCAATTGTCAGCGGGAACAAACCCGTCATCCTCTTCGATATAGTGCAACTCTTTCTTAAAGGGGTCGTAGCTCAGCAAAACCTGGAAAGAATAGTTTTGCTTTTGCAACTCTTTGCCCACAAAACTGTTCATCATGTAGTCGTAAGTATAACTCGCGTAGAGCTTACCTAAAAACACCGCGTAGTTATACACATCTTCAAGTTTCAGTGTATCAATATCATAGTCATAATCTACGATATTGTCCCACATGGAGAAATTCACCCTCGAATCAAAGCCGTCCATCAGGTTGTGCTCGCAAAACTGCACGGGCCGCCACTCGCCGTCGTTAATCTCGAACCACGAGGCCACGTTGACCGTGTTTAACGGATATTTATAGCTGAACTCGTCCGTTTCGCTGTAATAATAGTCCTCATACTCCGTGATGCGCCCCGAAATCTCCATCCGCGAAAGCATCACCAACCAATGCGTGGAATCAACTTGCACATTGTCAGCGTCTTCTGGGACATACACATCAAGATTATAGGCCCGAAGCCCATCGGCGTATGCATTATACATGACATCCAAAAACAGGTCCTGACTGAAACCGTTCAAGACCTCGGTCTTTTGTTCGTATTGCGTATTGTATTCCACCTTAACCTCCGCTTGCTCAGGGAAATAGACCGCCACTTGAGTATTGGCTTGTTTTTCGACGAAGGCTTTGGCTAACTTTCGCTCGGTTTGACAACTGCACAATAACAGTGCTAACAATGACCCAATAACAAAACTATTTTTTTTCATGGTAGATCATCTCCAAATAAATCCATTTGCACGCCGTCGCCTTGAGGTTTGAAGACCTCCATCGGCACATCGGCAGGATTGACGTTTACTTTTTCGTTGGTATTTATCGGCCCTTCGACGCTTCGACTTTGCTCAACGACCGCAGGCTCATGAACCTCAGAATCAGAGGCTTGAAACTCTTGTATCGGCCCTTCGACAGGCTCAGGGTCCTCAGCTTCCTCCTTTGGCTCAGGCACGAAAGGCTCAAGGAACTGCCAACTGTCGATTTCTCTCGTCGAGAGGCGTTTGCCCTTGGCCTTGTAGCTCTTGATGCCGATGAACTCCTCCACGTTGACTTCGTCGTCGGGGAAGCTGTTGCCCGCGTCGCTCACCTTGTAGCTCAGCTGCAGGCGCGGCAATTCATCGACACTGCGGCCCAAATACTTCGCCTCGGGATGTTCGCCGATGAACGAGATGCGCGTGTTGAGCTTGGTCTCGGCCTCGATGCAGAAGCGCTTCAAGTACATCTTCTGCGTCTCGCCTTCGATGTAGACGACCGAAAAGATTTCATCCGCGTCGAACTTGCGAATCTCCACCATGTCGTCGTCGAAATGGGTGTTGAGGTCGAAGCCCGAAATCTTGAACTCGCCGTTGGCGAAAAGTTGCAGGATCTTGTCGTCGCCCTCAAAAGCGCCAAGGTATTGGCCGCGTTTGTCGGCATTGAGTCGGCGGACGGTGTCGTCATACCAAATGTCGCGGGCCTCAAGCGTGGAAACGCCTTCCCCACCCTTCTTGATTTCCCTGACTTCGTATTTCGTCAGCAGGTTGCCACGCGCGTCGCGGCCTTTCACAGTGAGGTCGGCGAAGTTGTAGTCCACTGTCTTCTGCTTTTTGCTGAACAGCACCAAGGTCACCTTGATGATTTCGGCCTCGCCGTTGGGATTCGACGAGAAATAGCGCACCTTCGAGCCAGGTTTGCCTTGCGTGAGGTCGTATTCCTTGTCGCGGGTGACGCCCTTCACGGCGAAACGCTTCACATAATGCGGCGCACCGTTCTTGCCGTCGCGATATACGGCATTGTAGGTCGTGCGGTCGTCGTTCTTGTGGAACACATCAACGTGGATAACCTTTTGGCCCACAAAGAGTTTTGGTTGCAGTTTCACCACGGAATACTTACCGTCCTCGTGGAAAACGATGATATCGTCCAAGTCGGAGCAGTCACAAACGAACTCGTAGGCTTCCTTGTTCTTCTCGCGTTTCAGGCCCTCGCCCGTGCAGACGAAGCCTTCCTCCTTGTTGACGTACAGCTTTTCGTTATTGGCGGCCACGGCCACAGCCGAAATGTTGTCGAAGTTGCGGATCTCGGTCTTGCGCTCGCGACCCTCGCCGTATTTCTCCTTGATGTGCAGGAAATAATCGATGGTGTAGTCGACGATGTGGTCGAGGTTATAGCGGGCCTCCTCCATTCGTTTTTCGAGGTCCGCCAACTGCTCGTCGGCCTTCTTGATGTCGAACTTCGAGATTTTGCGGACGGGTTTCTCGCAAAGTTTCTCCACGTCTTCGCGGGTCACTTCGCGTTTCAGCAGTTGACGATACGGGTCGAAACGGCGCTCAATGCCGGTGAGTTGGTCGTCCCATGTGGCGTAGTCGCGGTTTTCGAGTTCCTTATAGATGCCCTTCTCGAAGAAGATCTTCTCCAACGAAATCCAATGCCAGCTGTTCTCCAGCTCCTCGATGAGGATACGGAGCTCGAGGCTGAGGAGTTCCATTGTGCGGTCGGTGCTGAGTTTCAGGATTTCGCTCACGCCGAGGAAAGCCGGATGCTGGTTGACGATGACGCAGGCGTTGGGCGAGATGGAGACCTCGCAATCCGTGAAGGCATAAAGCGCGTCGATGGTTTGGTCGGGCGAGACTCCAGGGGCCAAGTAGATGACGATTTCGCACTGTTCGGCGGTGTTGTCGTCGATTTTCTTGATCTTGATTTTGCCCTTGTCGTTGCACTTCACGATGCTTTCGATGAGGCCACCCGTCGTAGTTCCGTAGGGTATCTCGCTGATTACAAGCGTCTTTTTGTCCTGTTGGCTGATGCGGGCACGAATGCGCACCTTACCGCCACGGAGACCATCGTTGTAGTTGGTCACGTCCATGAGGCCGCCTGTCGGGAAGTCGGGATAGAGCGTGAAAGGCTCGTCTTTCAGGTAGGCGATGGAGGCGTCAATCAGTTCGTTGAAATTGTGCGGCAAGAACTTGGAGGCCAGGCCCACTGCGATGCCTTCGGTGCCTTGCGCCAGCAGGAGCGGGAACTTCACCGGCAGCGACACAGGCTCAGCATTGCGGTTGTCATAGGAGCGCGTCCAGTCGGTGGTCTTATGGTTGAAGACAACTTCCTTGGCGAACTTCGAGAGGCGTGCCTCGATGTAACGCGGGGCGGCGGCATCGTCGCCCGTGAGGATGTTACCGAAGTTACCTTGCGTGTCGATAAGCAGGTCTTTCTGAGCGAGTTGCACCAAAGCGTCGCCGATGGAGGCGTCACCATGCGGGTGATATTTCATCGTGTTGCCCACGATGTTGGCCACCTTGTTGAAGCGGCCGTCGTCGAGTTCGTCCATCGAGTGCAGGATGCGGCGTTGCACCGGCTTCAGGCCGTCCTCGATGGCGGGCACGGCGCGTTCGAGGATGACGTAGGAGGCATAGTCGAGAAACCAGTTCTCGAACATGCCTTTCAGCGGTATCACCTGAAACTTTTCCTCTTGAGCGTCAGCAACTTGAGCTTCGCCTTGCTGATTCTCTTGCGGCACCTCGTTCAGTGCATCATCGTTTTCCAAATCCGTCTTGTCGTCGATATCCATGAGAGCATTTTTCTGACGGTTGCAAAATTAGGAAAAAAAACGATGCAGTACTAATCTATTTATCCCTAAATTCAAGAGACATATCAGCTGAGTTTTTGCAAAAATACGATTTTTTTCGGCATCAAAAAGAAAAACATGATAAAATGAAGCAAATCATCGACATCGCCGACACCGGCAACATCATGCCTCCCAAGACCACTTGGTTTGAGCCAAAACTCAGATCAGGTCTGGTAATCCACACATTGGATTGATAAGGCAAGCACCTAAAAAAACACGGGGCAAGAGATTCATCTTGTCCCGTGTTTTGGTTTTATCTTTTCTATTTGTTAACCATTGTAACACACAGCCATGCGCTCCACTCGTAGGCACGATAGAAAGTGCCCTCGCGAAACAAGTGGATGACCAAGCATTGTTCCATTGTGCTGCGTTCACGTTCTTTTTCGAGTATTTCTTTCAGTTGTGACATTCTTTCGCTCTTTCGCCCCTATGGGGCTTTGTTTGGTCTGTGTTCCCGTAGGTCGCTGACCTACGGTTAGTGTAGTTGCGTCTTCCTGACGCTATTTGCTGCGTCGCTAAGGAGCAGCCGAGCGAGGCTGGGTAGCGCGCCCTGCGCGCGCCTCGCCCGACTGCTCCTTAGCTTTCGCCAGTCTCGCTCGTAACGGAACAAGGGTTAGTTCTCGCGGACTGCGCGTACAGACAGACCGTAGGAGCGGCCGCAGCGGCCCCCGTCGGAGAAGCCTGAAGGGAAGTAGAAGTACCACGCGCGGTTCGGGCGGCCCGTGTCGAGCGAACTCGACCAGTAGTAGCCGTTGCTGCCAGCGTAGTCAAGCTCACCGTACCCGCGGCAGCCGGCAGCGGGCAGGAAGAGACTGCTCCCGTTGCTCGCTGTGAAGAGCCTGCCGTTCACGCCGTTCTGGGTCGTCCAAGTGGCAGTGGTGTTCTGATACAACTCCCGCCATTGGGCTTCAGTCGGCATGCACCAGCCGCTGCCCCAGTTGGCTGTGGCAGCGTCATCATTCGGTTGGAGGACAGTCAGGTCGTCGGTGAAACCGTTGTAGCCATAACTGGAGTTGCTGCAATACTTGGTGAGTTGGTCAGAACTGCCATTACAGTACCGGTAAGTGATCCAGTTGTAGGTGGTCTTGGGCTGCGTCTCACCCCAAGCGAAGTAGTCACCGTACCCCTCGGGCGTGTCAGCCCCGACATTGCAGGTGGCCCACAAGGTACCGCTCGGCAAGCCGAGGTCAACATATTCGTGACCATTGAAAGTGCCATTGCCTCCACTGTTTCCTCCGCCACCACCGCCGTTTTCCTCGGTGGTGAAGCTCTTGTCCTCACCATAGTAATACTCCAAGCCGCGCAAGGCGTAGGCACGCACATGGTACAATGTGCCAGACTCAAGGCCTGTAATGGTGCAGACGTATGGCTCGCTCCAGTTGGCCGTAGAAAGGTGGGCATCCTCCACCGTAGGTTTGCTGCTTGTGCTCCAGCACACGCCAATTTCATTGAGCGAGAGCCCCTGCGTCACTATCACGTCGCCACCACTTCTTGCGGAAGTTTGCGTTACGTCTTGCGGCGTGTAGGTGGTCACCCGCACATCATCATCTTGGTTTTCGGGTTTGTTGCACCCTGTGGCGAAAAACACCGTCATTAGCATCAAGGCTGCTATTGCCTTCGTTACTTTTTCCATTTTTTCCTCAATTTGATTAATTCATATTTGTTTGTTATATCCTATCTTATGGCAAACATTTGCTTTAATTCTAAATTGAATAATTCAGAAAAACTGCGCCACCTCCTCCAAAGGCCTATGCTCAGGCTGGCGAGGCTCGCCCGACCTGTAGCCCAACGAAATGACCGCCATCACTTCCTCGTTTTCGGAAATGTTGAACAGTTTGCGGAGTTCGTCGGAGTCGCGCATACCCATGATGAGGGTGTCGAAGCCTTTGGCGCGGGCCTTCAGGATGAAATAGGCATTGCTGAGGCCGTTGTCGTAGGCACCCCAGCCGTCGCCAATCTCGTTGGTTTGTTCGCCACGGAAGAAGCCCGACTTGCCCTTCTCGTATGTGGAGACAATCAGCACGGGTGCGCCGGCAATGTTCTGCTTGTTGCGCTCGCCCACAAGGTTCGAAACGGCCTCAACCATCTCGGGAGTCATGGCCACATAGTATTTCGAGGGCTGTTGGTTGGCCCATGATGGTGCCTCTTGCGTCGCGATGAGCAGTTCGCGCACCTCGGCTTCGCTGATGGTCTTGGTGGCATCGTAGCTGCGCACGCTTCTACGCGACATCAGCACTTCATCGAAAGATACGGATTCTACTACGCTTACGTTGGTATTGCTCGTGTTGGTGTCAGAGTTCGAGCAACTGGATAGCATGAGAAAAGGCCATGCCAAAGCCAAAATGAAGTTGAGTTTAAAGCATTTCATGTGTGTGTGATTTAATGATTTACGCCACAAAAATAGGAAAAAACAATGCCTCAGCAAAAAAAATCGTAATTTTGCCAAAACAAAACTATGGCTAACCTTAGCAAAAACCTCATCAAACACTACGCCGACTACCTGCGGTTGGAACTTTCGCTGTCGGAAAACAGCGTGGAAGCCTATTGCCATGACGTCCATCTGTTTCTACAATATCTGGAATGTAGAGACGGTGCATGCACAGTCTCTACAGCAATCAACGACATCCAGCAAGGCGACATCGAGAATTTCTTCGCTTATCTTTACGACCTCAACATCGGCGCCACCTCGCAAGCTCGCATCCTATCGGGACTGAAATCGTTTTGGCGCTACCTGACGCAAGAGGGACTTGCCGACAAAGACCCCACCATCCTCATCTCCTCCCCTTCGTTGGGTCGCCACCTGCCCGAAGTGCTCACCTACGAGGAAATCCAGATGATGATCGACAGCATCGACCTCAGCCAACCCAACGGCCACCGCAACAAGGCCATGATTGAGGTTATGTACGGCTGCGGCCTGCGTGTATCAGAACTCACCAACCTGCAAATCAGCAACATATATAAAGACGATGGTTTCCTACGCATCCTCGGCAAGGGCAGCAAGGAACGGCTCGTGCCCATCGGCGACAGCAGCTTGAAAATCCTTTACCAATACATCGAAGGCGCACGACTACACATCACGCCCAAACCCAAATTCACCGACACGGTGTTCCTCAACAGCCGTGGAACAGGCCTCACGCGACAGATGGTTTTCCTCATCGTGAAAGACTTGGCTGAGAAAAACGGCATCACAAAGACCATCAGTCCACACACGTTCAGGCATAGCTTTGCCACACATTTGCTCGAAGGCGGTGCCAACCTGCTCGCTGTGCAGCAAATGCTGGGTCATTCGAGCGTGAGCACAACGGAAATCTACACGCATATCTCAGACGAACTACTGCGTGACACACTAACCAGCTATCATCCGCGTTTTAAGAAACGATGATAAAACGGCCCATCGACAAGCTCAGGGGCCTGCAAAAACGCAAAAAGTCAAGGTCCCTGAGCCTGTCGAAGGGCCAACATCAAAAAAAGCACTACCTTTGCAAAAATTTACCGTCATGGACACCACAAAATTCGACTTCCTGAAAGACCTTCGCCCCGACCGTTTCTTCCTCTTGGCCGGCCCATGCGTCGTCGAGGACGAGACCTCTCCCCTCTTCATCGCCGAGACCTTGAAAAACATCTGCGAAAAGCTTCATATCCCGCTCGTTTTCAAAGGATCCTATCGGAAGGCCAACCGCTCACGATTGGACTCATTTACAGGCATCGGCGACGAAAAAGCGCTGAAAGTGCTGCAAAAAGTGAAGCAGGAATTGGGCATCCCAGTGGTTACCGACATCCATGCTGCCGAAGAAGCGCCAATGGCTGCCGAATATGTCGATATGCTTCAAATCCCAGCTTTCCTCTGCCGCCAGACCGACCTCCTCGTGGCCGCCGCCAAAACGGGCAAGACCGTCAACATCAAAAAGGGACAATTCCTTTCGGGCGAAGCCATGGGCTTTGCCGTCGAAAAGGTGCGTCAGTCGGGCGACGACAAGGTGATGCTCACCGAGCGCGGCTCGATGTTCGGTTATCAGGATTTGGTGGTGGATTACCGTAACATTGCCGCCATGCAAAAGTTTGATGTACCTGTCATTTTGGATGTCACCCATTCGCTTCAGCAGCCCAACCAAAGCAGCGGCGTCACGGGCGGCAAGCCCGAACTGATCGGCTTGATTGCCAAGGCTGGCATCGCCACAGGTGCCGACGGCATCTTCATGGAGGTGCATCCCGAGCCCAAAAAAGCCAAGTCCGACGGCGCTAATATGCTACGTCTCGACCTGGCTTCCAATCTTTTGCAACAGTTGGTAAGAATCAAAGAGGCACTTACTGCATCCTCATATTGATGATTTGTCCCGTCTCGGTATCGAACACGATTTTCGTGTTGGTCAACGGAGCCATCATGATGAAGCCCAACTGGTTGACCGTAACCCTATCCTCAAGCATGACCTTGTTTCCGCAAGTCACTTTCACGTTGGCCGTCTCAGGCACGCGATAAAACACCTTGTTCTCATAGGTCACCGACTCAATGGCCGACTGGCTTGGCGCATTGATGGCTGCCATCGTGTTGAGCGGCAACGTTTGCACCGTAATCATCTCTCCCGAACCAGCCGTTCCAACGGTCAGACCGTCGTTCTCGGAGAACTTGGCCACCGTTTGCGTAGGCACTTCCTTGTTCGGAATCACATACACCGTCTTCACCACCGTCTTCTTGACTTGGTTACCAAGCAACAGGTTAGTGTATTCCTGCTCCATGGCATCCAGCTTTTCATACATCATCTTGAACGTCTCAGGATTGAAGGCGATTTCGTAATAGCCCGAAATCAATTTGAACTTGGCCGTGCGGATTTCCTCAATCTTGTCGGCGATTTCCTTGGCCAATTGCGCATTCGACTTGCCCGTCGTAATCAGCTCCATCAACTTGCCGTCGACTTGTGCGACGGGTTCGGCCTTGCAACACGGCGTTTCAGATGGGATTGGCAAAGTTTCCTCCTCGCCATTGTCGACGCCAACGCTACGAATGATGCCGTTGGGCATGATGCCAAACTGGGTCTTATTGCCTCCCCTGACGCTGCCAACCGAAACGAAAAACAGCGCGTTGGGGTCGGGAGAAGCCACGGTGCTCATTTTCACGTCCAAAAGACGATACTCTGTGGTCTCATACTCCACATAGTCGGCCATGGCCATATAGGTTGAAGCATAATCACTTAGGGGACTTTGTTCAAGCCGTGTCTCCTCGATGACGAAATCAAGCCTCAACATGGTCTGTGGCAAGGAATAATACAAGCCGTTTTGCTGGCCAGGAGTGGCATTCTTGGCAAAAGTTGTCGTGAATTGAGCCTGTGCATGACCACACATGAAGCACATGGCCAACAAGGCGAGCGTAATTTTGGTGAAAATCTTATTCATCTTCGTAAGGTTTAGTTTCGAGCCTCAAAAATACAAATTTTCCTGCAATCGCATCATTCCGTGGCCGTTTTTTCCTTTTTGCTGAAAAGCATCAAGGCCAAGAAAGTTAGTAAACCATTGATTATCAATATCTCGAATCCTATCTTATATCCAAAAAGCAACTGAGGGGAATACAGCTTCAAGAAATAACAAATGACAGGAGAAGCCACGGCAATGTAAGGAACGGCTTTGTCGATGACCTTACGGTTCTTGACGAACAGTCCGAAGGTGTACAAACCCAACAATGGCCCGTAGGTATATCCCGCAATGTCGAACACCTTATCTATTAATGACTCGTTGTGGAACGGGCGGAATGCGATGATAACCAACAAGTAAAGCAAGGCAAAAGCCACATGCACCCATTTGCGGGAGCGGGTGATTTGCTCCTCAGTCATCTGTCTCTTGTCGAAGTGCATGAAATCGAAGCAGAAGGTGGTCGTCAAGGCGGTCAAGGTGCCATCGGCACTCGAATAGCCGGCAGCCACAAGCCCGACGACGAAAACGATGGCCGTGAACTTGCTCAACGAGAAGGCCACAGAGGGGAAAATCTTGTCGTTGACCACCACGCCAGCCTCGTTCACTGGCAGCGTGAAACCCGTGGCTTGGGCATAGTAAATCAAGGCTGCACCCAAACAAAGGAACAAGGCATTGACTACGACAAACAGCAGACTTGATGTCATCACATTCTTCTGTGCGTCACGCAAATTCTTGCAAGTCAAGTTCTTCTGCATCATATCTTGGTCGAGACCCGTCATCGTGATGGTGATGAACATGCCGCTGAGGATTTGCTTGACCCAGAATTTGTTGTGCGTCCAATCGGTCTCAAACACTTTCGTGTAGCCATTGTCGAAGGCCGCATTAAGCAGGTCGCCAAGTGAGATGTTGAGGTTTTTCATGATGTACCACGCCGTCAGGAAAGCTGCCAAAAGAAGGAAAGTCGTCTGCAAAGTGTCGGTCCACACCACGGTCTTGATGCCGCCCTTGAAAGTGTAGAGCAAGATGATGCCGATGAAAATCACCGCCGGCACCCAAAACGGGATCCCCCAAGCCTTGAAGACAAATTCATAAAGCACAAACACAACAAGATACATCCGCAAGGCCGAGCCCAACAGTCGCGACAAAATGAAAAACGCCGCGCCCGTCTTCTCCGAAACCGGCCCGAACCGCATATTCAAATAGGTGTAGATAGAGGTCAGGTTAAGGCGATAATACAAAGGCAACAAAACCAAGGCAATCACCGCATAACCAAGCACATAGCCAAACACGAGCGGCATATAGGTGAATTGCCCCGTATAGACGCCCCCTGGCACCGACATAAACGTCACACCCGACAAAGAGGCTCCAATCATGCCGTATGCCACCACAAACCAGGGCGAGTTCCTGTTGCCACGGAAAAACGCGTTGTTGTCGGACCTGCGCGCCGTGAAATGCGACACGACAAACAAAAGGCAGGTATAAAGCACAAAAACGATAAGGATAATGGTTGGTGTCATGGGATTTGCTTTTGATTGCGCAAAAATAGGAATAAATACGGCTTTCGCGCCCAAAAAAACACTATTTTTGCCGCCCATTACAAAACGCCATAAAATGAAAGGCTTATACACCATTTTGCTACTCATTGTTTCCAATGTCTTCATGACATTCGCTTGGTACGGACAGCTCAAATTAATTGAGATCGTCCCCTCCTCCAAAGACTGGCCGCTGTTTTTGGTCATCCTCATGTCGTGGGGCATCGCCTTGTTCGAGTACTCCTTCATGATTCCTGCCAACCGCATCGGGGCAGCCGTCAACGGAGGACCGTTCAACCTCATCCAGCTGAAAGTCATACAGGAAGCCGTCTCGCTCACGGTGTTCACCACCATCGTCATCACAGTTTTCAAGACCGAGACGTTCCGTTGGAACCACATCGTTTCATTCATCTTTATCGTGCTCGCCGTGTTTTTCGCCTTCAAAAAATAGAAATTTGTTGCGCCGAACGGAAATTTGCATGATATTTGCGGCACGAAAAACGACAAAAAAAGGACAAAAAGAAAGGTTACGATATGAAATTCTATGACATTGATTCAGTTTTCACTTTCGGCAAATACGAAGGCATGACCATCGCCGAAGTGTACCAAAAAGACCCTAAATACTTGAAGTATTGCGAGGAAAACATCGACGAGTTCTACGTCTCGCCCTCAGTCATGCGTGAATTGAAGTCGATGAGCCGCAGCATCAACGACTCGGCCCTACTCGATGTCAACTTCGACAAGATGAGCGACGACGAAATCGACAGCTTCATCAACGAACACGACGAAGAGGAAGCCTTCGACGAATCGAGGCTCGAACGCGACTTCGACTGGGAGAACAACGACTTTGCCGACGACTCGCCGTTCGACGAGTTTGAGGACGAATACGACGAGGAAGACTTCACTGACGAGTTTGGCGACAGCTTCGACGAGAGTTTCGACGGAAACATAGATGACTTGTATTGAAAAGAATGGGATTCTTTTCTTTTAGGGAAACAAATCGGAATAAATCTGAAGCAAATTTGAAACGAATAAAGCCACCTTGCGGTGGCTTTATTCGTTAGGCGTTGATGCGCTCCGAAATGGAATACACCCGTTTGTCACGCTGGGTTGAGGTAACCATCTCGGCAAGGAAACCCGTCGAGAACAGTTGCACGCCGATGATGATGGCAAGCAGCGCAAAATAGAACAACGGACGATTTGTCATGCCGTAGGCGTGGGCAAACAAACGAATGCAAGCCAAGTAAACAGCGATAACAAAACCAATGAGGAAGGTGATCGACCCAAGCAAACCGAAGAAGTGCATCGGGCGGTTGCTGAACTTGGAGATGAAATTGATGGTCAGCAGGTCGAGGTAACCACGCACAAATCGGCTCATGCCGAACTTGCTGCTGCCATATTTCCGCTTCTGATGGTGCACCACCTTCTCGCCTATATGACTGAAACCGTTCATCTTGGCGATGACAGGGATGTAACGGTGCATCTCGCCATACACCTGGATGTTTTTCACCACCTCGTTGCGATAGGCCTTCAAGCCGCAGTTAAAGTCGTGCAACTTGATGCCCGACATGCGCCGTGTGGTCCAGTTGAAGAACTTCGAAGGGATGTTTTTCATCAGTTTGGAGTCGTAACGCACTTTCTTCCAGCCCGATACGAGGTCATAGCCGTCTTCCTTGATCATCTTGTAAAGCTCGGGGATTTCGTCGGGACTGTCCTGTAGGTCGGCATCCATCGTGATGACCACGTCGCCTTCCACAATCTTGAAGCCTTCGTTCAGTGCCGGCGACTTGCCGTAATTCCTCCTGAAACGCAAGGCCTTCACATTAGAATTGGACTGAGAAAGCTGTTGGATGACAGCCCATGAATTGTCGGTTGATCCATCGTCGACAAAGACGATTTCGTAGGAGAAATGATGTTCCTCCATCACGCGACGAATCCAGGCCTCCAGCTCGGGCAACGACTCGGCCTCGTTCAACAGCGGTACTACAACTGATATATCCATATTGTTCTATTTTATCACAAAACTCACAAAACCTACCTTAGAAGTTGGAAAGCAGCCAACCGGCCTGCTTTCCGGCGACAACCCGGTTGGGTGTCGCCATACTACAAAACAAGTTTTGCAGGTTTTGAAAGTTTTGTGACCTATTCATCTGATTTCAGTTTTTCCACCCATATAGGGTTGCAGGGCTTTCGGGATGGCCACGCTACCGTCGGCGCGGAGGTTGTTCTCCAAGAAGGCGATCAACATGCGCGGCGGGGCAACCACCGTATTATTTAAGGTGTGGGCGAAATAGTTACCGCCCTTTCCTTTGATTCTAATCTTCAGCCTACGAGCCTGTGCATCACCAAGATAGGAACAGCTACCCACCTCGAAGTATTTCTTCTGGCGCGGCGACCATGCCTCCACGTCCAAAGACTTCACCTTCAGGTCGGCCAAGTCGCCAGAGCAGCATTCTAATGTGCGCACAGGGATGTCCATCGAACGGAACAGCTCGACGGTGTTTTTCCACATCTGCTCATACCAGTAGTCGGCTTCCTCTTGCTTGCAAAGCACCACCATCTCCTGTTTCTCGAACTGGTGGATGCGATACACGCCGCGTTCCTCGATGCCGTGGGCACCTTTCTCCTTGCGGAAGCAGGGA
>DGXB01000087.1 GCA_002396205.1 Bacteroidales bacterium UBA4243 | reverse complement strand
GTAGGGCTGTCACATTGTGGCAGCCGCATCTGGAATTTCAATGCGGCTGCCGTGATACGACAGCCCTACAAACCAATTTTAGGGTTTATTCTACAACAAATTTTTGCACAAAACCATCAATGTCAATGAAATACATCCCTTTTGGCAGGTTCGAGACATTGATTTGTTGTGTTTGGCCGATGATTTGGCCCGTCAGAAGGGTTTGGCCCATCAGGTTGGTGATACGGTAGGTCTGGTCTGGTAGAGACGTTGCGCGCAACGTCTGTACAAACAAGATACCGTTCGACGGGTTAGGATAGATGCTAAATCCAACCTCGTTTTCCTCCAAACCATCCGTGCCCACCACGACGAAATTGTGGATGCCATCGGTGGCCAAGGCGGGTTCCGATTCGCAGCTGCCGCCAGGAATCGTGTTGATGGCGGTCACCTGATAATAAAAGGTGGTCGAGGTGATGTCGTTGTCGTCGTAGCTCACGCTGTCGCCGTCGGCCATGCCAATCATCTCGTAGTTGCTGCCGTCAGTGGAGCGATAAATGTAATAGGCGTAGGTCTCGCTCGTCGTTCCCGACCACACCGCGTTGGTCACGGTGATGTTGTCGATGCAAAGGGCGTAGTTGGCCACTGTCGAGCAATGGCGGAAACCAAGGTAAATCTCCTGGCCCGCGTATGCCGAAAGGTCGATTTCATATTGCGAATAGGGGTGCGAGGTGGTCCAAGTCATCAACGTGGTGATGTCCGTTCCATCGGCAGAGGCCACGGCCACACCAAAACGCTCGGCGGCATAGCTGGGGTCGAAGCCTGCGGCGAAGAAGGTCATCTTAGCATTGGGCAGCACCTTGATTTTGGGCATAAAGGCATAGTTGTCGGGCGTGAGTGCGCCGTAATCATTGTTATAGGAGAACGAAGTCAGCGAGGCGTTGGTGCCCGTGTTGTTCACGCTGCCGTCGGGGTTCATACCTCCTGCGGCATAGATGCCGAACACAAATCCGTCGCCATCGGCATCGATGAAGGTCCAGCCTTGCGGGTCGTCCTCGAAGTCGGTGAAGATTTCGCGTTCCCAAGTCAGGGTCACCTTCTGTCCGTTCCATTCAGCAGCCAAGTTCTTCGGGGCCAAGCAGTTCAGTTCGGCCTCGGCGCATTGCGGCTCGGCGAGTGCGTAATAGTCGCCCGACTCACGGCTGCCGTCTTGGATCACACGGATGCAATAATCTGTGGTATAGCGGTTCACGTCGTGCGTAAACGAAGTCTCGCCGTGGTTGAGCGTGGCAATCAGTTCATCGTTGGCATAGACCAAAGCACCTATGGCATTGCGCGTCACTTCGGCCTCAATGCCCGTCAATCGGATATTGTCGACGCAAAGAAAATAGGTCTCGCCCGTCGTGTTGAAGTGGCGGATGGCCACATAAATCTGCTGTCCGGCGTAGGCCGAGAGGTCGGCGGAATATTCGGTATAGCTGCCCGTGCTGTTCCATTCCTCAATCATCACGAAATCGGCGGCATTGGTGTTGCCCGTGGTCGACACGGCCACGCCAAAGTGCTCAGGGTCAGGGGCAATGCCAGGCATATCGGCATCACAAGCCATAAAGGTGATGCGTCCGTTTTCACTTGGGGTCAGGCGTGGCGTGACGATGAAATTGTCGGGATTGAGCGCGCCCGGACCGTTCATCCACGAGAAGGAGCGCAGGCCGATGCCGTTGCCATAGCCGCCGTAGGGATACACGCGGAACTGCTGGCCGTCGTTGTTGGCGTCGATGAGGATGAGGTCGGAGAGCGTGCTGTCGGCGAAGTCGTAATAAAGTTCGTCCACGATGACGGGGTTAGTCATTTCGGGCAAAGTCCACGAAAGCTGCACTTGGTTGCCGTCGCTTTGGGCTTGCAGTCCCGTGGGCGAGCCTTGGAAGTGGTCGCTCGTGCGGTAGGTCCAAGCGCATTCGTTTTCAAGCGTTGTGCCGTCCTCGTAATAGGCGCGAATCGTAGTTGTGTGGCTCGAACCATCCGCGAAACCGTCGGTATTCAACAGATAATGCCTGCCGTATTGATAGGTGGCAACGGTTTGGCCATCAAGGATGATGTCACTATAAAGCAAAAACTTCGCATTGAAGTTTCCCACGAAGATTTCATCAACACACATGGCGAACTTGTCGGTGGAGTTGAAATGCCGGATGGCGAGATAAACCTCTTGTCCAGCATAAGCCGAAAGGTCGACGGTATAGCGGTGCCAACCGCCTTGACGGTTTTCGTCGCCTTTTGCGGACAATGTCCATTCCTGAAGCAAGGTGAAGGCCAATGGATCATCATTGACCGTGGTCGAAATGGCCACTCCGAAATGCTCGGCGGGATATGCCTCGTCCATTGCGCTGGCATAAAACAACATTACAGCGTTTTCAGGGAGGGTCACACGCGGCGAAACCAAGAAATTGTTAGGCGTGAGCGGCGAAGTGGAAGCGTTGTCGTAGGAATACGACACCATCATACCGTTGGAATTGCCAAATCCCATACCGCCTTCCGAAGGCAGTTGCCAGTTGTGGGCATCGCCGTCGGCATCGATGAGGGTCCAGTCGAGGAGACGGCCTTCTTCGAAATCCTCTTCAAAGTCCCAAAAGTAGGCTCCGTCGGGGGAATAATAGCCAGGCGCACGGTAAATCACATAGCCAGAGGCCGACACATAGTTTTCAACGCCCTGTTGGGCTTTGGCCTCAAAGAAAGCCGTCATTAGCAGTACCATCGCAATTAATGGCAGGGTAATTCTTTTCATTAAATTTTGTATTATGTTAATAATCAACTAATTAATTTAAATTCCTTTTCCAAACAGACTGCAAAGATAGGATATTTTGGCAAAAAACTCCTTATTGATGTTTGAGCAAAATATAATTTGATTATTTTTGCACATCATTTCACTAAACATTCAATTATGGCAAAAAACATCGAAGAAATCAAAGCCGCGTTGGCCGCTTGTGGCATCACCGGCGCAAAGGAAGTCTACTATAACCCGAGCTACGAACAACTCTTCAAGGACGAGATGGACCCCGCCCTGACAGGCTACGACAAGGGCGTGTTGACCGAACTCAACGCCGTCAACGTGATGACGGGCATCTACACCGGACGCTCGCCCAAGGACAAATACATCGTCATGGACGAGAACTCGAAGGACACCGTCTGGTGGACCTCCGAGGAGTACAAGAACGACAACCACCCGATGACGCAAGAGGTTTGGGAACACGTCAAATCGTTAGCCAAGAAGCAACTCTGCGACAAGAACCTTTATGTGGTCGACGCTTTCTGCGGCGCC
>DGXB01000021.1 GCA_002396205.1 Bacteroidales bacterium UBA4243 | reverse complement strand
CTGATTACGACCAACTGCGCCGTGCTGGGCGTTTCGCTGACCGTGGTCACCAAGGAGTTCAACTATGGCGGTGTAGCTCACATGCTGAGCCTTGGCGAGTCGGTGGTGTATGCCGTCGGCATCGCCTTGGGTTTCGCCATGGCCTTGATCATCTTTGCGGGCATCCGTGAGCACATCGACCTGATGGAGCCACCCAAGGGCATGAAAGGCACGCCTATCGCCCTCATCACCGCTGGCATTTTGGCTATGGCCTTCATGGGCTTTACGGGCGTGGTTTAACTCTGGGTTCGCGGACGTCTCGTCCGCAGATTACCGGGTTCGCGGACATCCCGTCCGCAGCACTCAAAGCGCAGGGACTCACGTCGCCTGCTTACTGATATGCCGTCCCTACGGGACTTTGTAGGACACGGATTGTACGGATGGACACGGAACATATTTTTCCGTGAAAATCCTGGCAATCCGTGTTACCTTTTTTGCAGCGATAAAACCAATGGAAAACCCTTGGTCGCGCCCGTCCTACGATTTCCGCACTTGGAAGCATATACATGAAGGCAATAAAAAGCAAAAAAAAAGATTTAAGCGGAAAATATTTGTTTGAAAAGAAATAACTCCTATATTTGCAACCGAATTATTAACCCCAAAAACATAAACACACTATGAAAAAAGCACTCCTGTCATTGACATTCGCCCTCGCGACAATTCTTGCCCAAGCACAAGAGGTCACCATGGAACTCATCCCCTACCATAAGCCAGACCATGGCATCTTCAACATCCATAACGTCTTTCAGCAGGCCAACGGCGATATTTTCACCAACGTATTGGTTGCCACCTCCGATGGCATGGTCGAAGGCAACATTTTCTATAAGGCATCGCCAAACGAGCTACAGTATACCGATTCGTTGTTTGTGGCCGACACCCTGCCCCCATATTACCTATTTGCCAAAGACCCGCGAGGAGAAGGCAACCTGCGGGTCAACATCGAGCCTGACGGCGTTGGCGGCACAGCATTGCGCATCTCGCATTTCCCCGACGACGATTTCAACGTCAATCCCGACGACGACATCGTGGTTCAGCTGTGCGACACGGCAACCTTCGACATATTTGGCCACTATATGATTGACAGCCGAAACGATTTGATTCTGAAATACTACACGAACAGCCCTGATGACGATATTGTGTGCCACATAGCACGCGTTGGCCTTGATGGCACATTAAAGCATACCGCCGTGCTTCCACAAACCCAGAATTATATTATCACGATGGGAGAGTTTGATTCTCCGTTGGGACAATACTACCAGTGGACCACCAGCGCAGAACAGAATCTTCTGTTCTATGTCATCGATTCTACGTTTCATGTGAACAACTATCATGTCATCAACAGAGAACTGGAAAGCATCGTCTATTCATATGACCCGGTCTACATCTATGTTCTAGAAAGGTTTTGGTTTGGGGATTCCCCCATGAATGGCACTTTCGTCGTCCAAGACGAAGGCGACTTGTTGGTTGCGGCACGTTATACCAGGGATTCGACATGGGTTTATGAAGATAAAGAAACCGGATTGGCGGTGGCACGCTATGACCTTCGCACCATGCAACGGAAGGCCCTGATCCATTTCAACGACCAACCAGGTCCTGCTACCGAAGCGCGTTGCATGTATTTCAAGAAGGCATCCGACGGCAATTTTTATATAGTTTTCAGGGAACCTACCCCGGACAACAAGCCAACCATGACGGTAGCCAAGTTGGATAGGGATTTGAATTTGATATGGAGACGCTATTGCTATGAGCAAGCCATGTATTATGACCCATATGCAAGCATGCATTCAAGCATACTAAAAGACGATGAAGGAAAAGAAATAGGGATTTACATCGTCGGGTACGCTTCCAGGCTCATGCAGGCTGGCACGGGAATATTCCATTTCTTCCTCACCGACGAAGGATTGACAACCGTACAAGAAGGTGGTATCGAAGTCCGTCCCTACGCCTACTACCCCAACCCCGCCAATGGCTATCTCCGCCTGCAATACTCGCCCGACGTGCAGCCCGCCCAAATCGAACTCTACGACCTGCAAGGCCGCCTCGTGCGCAGCCAAGGCTCAGGCCTCGAGAGCCTTAATTTGCAAGGCCTCGCAGCGGGGCAATACGTGATGAAGGTCACCATGGCGGACGGAACGACGTTCTCGGACAAGGTGGTGAAGGAATAAATCCCCATCAACGCCGCTTCACAAGGGATTTTTTCTATTTCAACATATTATTTCATTGATTATCAAAACGAAGCCGTAACTTTACGGCTTCGTTTTTGTTTTGCATCAAACCGTGACATAATGAAACATAAGCTACTCACTTTAACATTGGCCCTCGCACTCAGCACTGCCGCCTTGGGGCAAACATTCACCATCGTCGCCTCCGACTGCAACCACGTCAGCCTGCGCTTCAGCTTCGACGACTTCGGCATCGACACCATCGTCCGCAACGGCGAACAGATGCACACCATCGCCTCGAAAGGCATCGTCGTACCCAACGACTACGGCCTGCCCGACCTACCCACCTTCAACCGCTTCGTCGCCCTCCCGCAAGGCGCTCGCGCCGTGGTGGAGGTACGCACCTCGCGCGACGAACACATCAGTGGCATCAACATCGCCCCTTCGTGTGGCAGCCAAGCCGAGAACGATGCCAATCGACCTTTCTTCAAGGACCCAAAGGTATACGCCCACAACGCCCTCTACCCTGCCGAAGCCGTGTGCACCGCCGAGCCGCAGCAGCTGCGCGGCGTCGACGTGATCCACCTTGGCATCAGCCCTGTGCAATTCAACCCTGCGACACGCGAGATCGCCGTCCACCGCCAGTTCGACATCGACATCCGCTTTGAGGGCGGCAACGGCCACTTTGGCGACGACCGCCTGCGTTCGCCCTATTGGGACCCCATCTTGCGCAACAACATCCTCAACCACGAAAGCCTCGAACCCATCGACTACGAGGCGCGGATGCAACGCTGGAACCAAGAACGCCTCACCGGCTGCGAATACCTCATCATCACGCCCGACAACGACGCATTCTACAACGCCGGAAAGCAACTTGCCGACTACCGCACCAAACAAGGCATCCTCTCCAAGGCCATGAGGGTGACCGAGACAGAAGCCGTCGACCACCTCACGCTAAGGCAATGGGTCAGAACCATCTACGACAACTGGAACATCGTGCCCGCCGCCATCTGCCTCATCGGCGAAAGCGGCACCGACCTGCAACAATACGTGCCAGGCTACACGACACTCCATCCCAAAGACAACTTCATCACCTCCGACAACCCCTACGCCGACATCAACGACGACCGCCTGCCCGACATCTGCTTCAGCCGCATCCTCGCGCAAAACGAGTCGGAGCTACCCATCTTCATCGGCAAGATCATGGAATACGAATACACCGCCCCCGTCACCGACCTCTATTACTACGCCCATCCCCTGACAGCGGCTGGCTGGCAAGACAGCAAGTGGTTCCAAATCGCCATCGCCACCATCAGCGGCTACCTGACCCAACACGGAAAATCGCCCGAGCGCATCAACGAAATCTATAGCGGCACACAAGGTCCCAACTGGTCGACGGCACCGGGGACGGCTTCGGTCGTCAGCTACTTCGGCCCCGACGGCGTGGGCTACATCCCCGCCACCCCCGACGAATTGGGCGGCTGGACGGGAGGCAACGCCGATCAGGTGATACGCGCCATCAACCACGGCGCCTACATCATACAGCATCGCGACCACGGCTGGAACACCAAATGGTACCAACCCGAGATCTACACCACCGACTTCGGCGAAATCAACAATGTCGGGAAAATGTCGTATCTGATTTCCGTCAACTGCCGCACAGGCATGTACGACGCTTCGGCGGTCAGCTTCATCGAGACGCTTGCACGCATGACGCGCGACGGTCAGAACGCCGGCATCGTGGGCGCAGTTGGCCCTGTGGGGCAGACCTACTCCTACGCCAACGACATCTTCCTTTGGGGCTTGTGGGACCTTTTCGATCCGACCTTCCTCCCCGAATACGGCCCCTACGCCGACCACACCGACGAGTGGATGCCCTCGTTTGCCTGCGTGGCGGGAAAATACTTCCTTGAGACACAGACCTTCCCCAGCACCGACGACAACATGCGCACCACCACCTACAACACCTTCCACACCTTCGGCGACGCCTTCCAACGGATCTTCACCGAAGTGCCACAAGCCATCACTGCCTCCCACGACGAAGAGATACAATGCTTCTCGCCTTTCCACATCACCGCACCCGAAGGCTCGAAAATCACCCTGTCGGCCTACTACGGAAGGAAATGGAACATCCTCGCAACCGCCACGGGCACTGGCGAGGAGCAAACGATGACCATCTTGCAGAACGTCCCCTACGGCCCCATCCACCTCACCATCACGGGGCACAACCTCATCCGCTTGGAAGAAGACATCCCGCTGGTGCCTTTCGACAGACCTTTCGTCGTGGTCGACAGCATCGCCATGAATGGAGGCGGACTGACGATGCACTACGACCAGCCTGTCGTCGTCAACATCAACCTGACCAACGTGGGACTGCAAGACTGCACGGAAGGCGGCACGGTGAGCCTGACCTCCGGCAGCGACCAGCTGACCATCACCCAAGGCGAGACCACCTTCGAGGCCCTGCCCTCCAACGGCAGCCAGTTCATCACCGAAGCCTTCAGCATGACCCTCAGCGACGCCATCCACAACTGGGACCACATCCCCTTCAGCATCACCACTCGGTTTGGCGACGAGACCTACACGCAAGAATACGAAATCGAAGTGCTGGCTCCCAACATCATGGCCCAGCTCATCTCCATCGACGACAGCCAAGGCAACAACAACGGCAGGCTCGACCCAGGCGAATACGCCAAGCTCCTCTTCCGCGTGACCAACAACGGGCAACACAAAGCCGAAAGCCCGTGTTTCACCTTGGGCAACGACGAGGGGCACGTCCGCATCATCACGCCAGAAGTCACATTAGACAGCCTTGAGGTGAACAATGTGGCCAACATCACCTTCGACATCTACGCCGAATACAGCGCAGGGGAAGTGAGCTACGTCCACCTGCTGCTCAACTCGGCCATCCTCGGCCTCAACCTCACGCAAGACATCCCCTGTCCCGTGGGCTTCGTGAAGGAGGACTTCGAGAGCGGCATGTTCGACCCCACGTTTTGGACCCAAGACCCCTTGCATCCGTGGACCATCTATGACGCCAGCGCCTACGAGGGAGCCTACTGCGCCGCATCGGGAGCCATCGTCCACAACGAAAGCTCGCAGATGACCCTCACGTTCACCTCGACCGAGCCTGGAACAATCATGTTCTACCGCCGCGTGTCGAGCGAAGCCAACTACGACTTCCTCATCTTCAGCATCGACGGCGAGGAGACCGACCGCTGGGCCGGCGACTATTGGTGGCAACAATGCTCCTATGAGACGCGGCCTGGGCAGCACACCTACACTTGGACCTACGCCAAGGACTACTCCGTTGACGGCGGCTCCGACCGTGCCTGGATTGACTACATCACGCTGCCGCCGCATTTGGACGGAAGCGACGAGCTTAGCGATGCGCCCTTGACCGTGCACCCCAACCCCACCACCGACCAAATCACCGTCGAGCTTGAGCGCGAGGGCGACTTCACCGTGAAAGTCTACGATGCCAAGGGCCAACTCGTTGAGCAGCAGCGCAACGCCAAGGTGGTCGAGCTGAAAGGCCATTCCGCCGGGATGTACCACATCGTGGTGGAGCAGAACGGGCAACGCTGGAGCAGCAGGATCATCAAGATGTAGGCAAGAGAAAGGCATGTCCATTGGCTGCCACAAATGATTTTTTTGTAGTTTTGCAGGCATGAAACGGTGGTTTCACATAGCGATTGCTGTTGTAATGGCTGTGTTTTCGGCCTGCAACCAACCCGTAGAGACGCGCCATGGCACGTCTCTACCATCCGCCGCATCGCCCCAGTTGCAGGCCATCGACAGCCTGATGTGGACGCGGCCCGACAGTGCGTTGGCGCGCATCATGCCTTGGCTCGACACCTGCCTTAGGGACGTTGCGTGCAACGTCTCGAAAAACAGCGGCGACAGCGGGGCAGACGTAGCACGCTACGTCTCTACCGCCTACGACCGCCATTACGCCAACCTGCTCTTGGCCGAATTGCTCTACAAAAACGACTATCCTCAAACCAACCGTGAGGAACTGCTGGAGGCGGTGGTTTATTTCGATTCGCTGACGATTGCGACGGACACACGCGATGCGGACACACGCGGTGTGTCCCTACACAGAGCCGACCGTAGGGACGCATCGCATGCGTCCGCCACCGATGCTCCGACCATCGCATTCCTGACCGCCCGCGCCCACTACATCAACGGCGCAGGCTATTACGAGCGCGACAGCGTGGTGGAGGCCTGCAAAGAATACCTGACTGCGTTGGAAATGATGGAAGAGCATTTTGAAGAGAAAGAACTGGTGGGGAAAAAGGCACAGTTCATGGCGCTGACTTATGGTCGTCTTGGAGAAATGTTTGATGAACAACTGTTGGCCGAACCTGCCATCACGTGCTACAAGCAAGCACTGCTTTATTGTAAACGTGAGCCAACTTCCGTATATGGAATCTCCGTATTATTATATAATTTGGGAATACAGTATGATATTGACAACCAGAATGACAGTGCATCATTCTACTATGATGAGGCATTGGCAAACATGCCCGATTTTGACAATCTCCATTATAGGGACCTTATGGCGAACAAAACCATATTTGCCTATTATAACAAATACTATAGTTCGGATTCTGTCATAAGGAGTTTAAAACACTTGGTTGCTCTTTCGGCAGATGAGGAAGAAAAAACAACCAGATTATTGACACTCGGCAATATATTGTTTGAAGATAGGCAGTATGATTCTTCACGGGTGTATTTTGAAGCCGTATTTGAAAAACAAGAAGATAATACATCCAAACTCATCGCTGCGGAGAATTTGAGTAACATATACCAAATGAAAGGCGATTCCATAAAAGCCCAAAAATATGCTTCGTTTCTCGCCAGCTTTACTATAATGGAAATCGAGAAGAAAACAAATGCTTCCAAAGTTAATGAAATGTTCAAAGATTATTTGGACAAAAAACAAGAGAAGCGGGCAGGATTGGGACGAGAAAAAGCCGTAAAGAGAGCATTGGAGATAATCATTTCCACAGCCATTGTGGTGGCTTGGGTAGTTTTCACCGTTGCAAGACGCAGGAGTAAGAAACTACTGAAAGAGCAACAAGCGGAAGCGGACAGGATGCTTGGGGAAACAAAACAACAACACCAGGAGGAATTGGAGGCCGAGCGACAAACCCACCGCATGGAGCAAGCCGCCATGTCGGGCCGGCTGAAACGGAGCAACCAGGAACTGCGCGAACTGAAGGGCCAGATCAAACACTTGGATGATTTGGCTGCAAAAACCGAATCGGCTACCTCGTTCAATGAAGAACCTATATGCCGCCTTATTATGGAACGTGTGAATGAAGGACAGTTTAAATCGAAGGTGAATTACGTCAACTACAAGGATTACGCCTTAAGCAAGAGCAATCTGCTCGACCTACGCTTGGCTGCCGACCTACACTTCAACCAGTTCACCCGCCGCCTCAAGACGGCCTATCCCAAAATAACAAATACTGATCTTGACTATTGCTGCCTCTATTTGCTTGGCCTCACTGATAGCGATGTCGCTGCCCTAATGCAGCGCTCGTACAATACCGTCATTGAGCGTAATGGTAAAATGAGAAAGATAATCGGCAGCACAAGTGCGCTTCCAACAACCTTGATGGAAATTGCCAACGACTCCCATCAATTTGATTAATAAGACGTTGACAATAAACCCGTGCCAATCCGAACCATATTTTTCTTGACAAGATGAGGAAATCATTGATACTTTTGCATCGCAACTTAAACAATAATTGCGATGAAAAAACTAACCAACATGGGATGAACGAGCAATTATTATAAGTCCCTACTAATAGAAAAAGAGGATTGAAATATGAATATAAAAAAGATTACACCTTTGGTGCTATTCCAATTGTTCGCGTGGGCATTGAACGCCCAGGAGGTCGTCATGGACTTCAGACATGAAAACGGTAAGTACTTCAATTTCCACAATATTGTGGAGACTACCGACAACGCGCTACTTGTGGATTGTCCGATGTTCGAAACGTTTGGCTCTGGCCCTGATTACGGCTCCATGTTCTACAAGATTTCGATGGACGGCCAACTGCTCGATTCGCTGTTTGTCCCGCTCGACGACATCCCGTTAAGGACTTTGTTCGAGCCAGTGCCTGGTATGAACGGGAGTTATCTTTTTGGGCATTTCGAACGCGCTGGCAACGATAGCACCACCGTTTTGAAAATGACATTCATCGACAACGATTTGCACATCACCGATGAAAAAACCGTATTGTTGGGCGACTTTTCCGGTTATGCCGCCATATCCACGTCGGACATGTTCATCGACCCGTATGGCGACATCATCGCGTCATTCCTCAGGAACAAATGCATCCACATGTTTAGGATTGGAATTGACGGTGAGGTGAAACTCCGAAGGCAACTCCCCGAAATAAACTACCCATCATCCTTAGGTGTACAAGTCAGGCATACTTGGGTTTACAGCAGGCATCCTTTACGCTATTCCTTCCTGGTGCAAAGGGTGATGGCTACTGCTAATGATGTCCATATCATGGATTCACTCTTTGAGGAGACCGAAGTACACACCTACGGCAGGCTGACCAATCAACCAAACACAAATTACATGCCTGGGATGCAGGAGCATTTGGCAGAATATGACGAATCTTCATACTTGTATGCCTCCCCTGCTCTTGGAGTTGTCAACAACCATGGCTATGCCGCCTTGGCCAAATACGACAGGAGTCATAACCTGCTAGACTTCAAATTGTTCGACGAAAACAACATCGACATTGGACCGATAAAAGTGACGGCAGTCGCTCCCGACACCATTTATTACTCCTACATGACCACTTCGGGGCGCGAGAACCAACTGGTCCTGGCTTGCCTCGACTCTGAGCTTGAAACCCGCTGGATCCGTTATCTTTACGAACCTGATTGCTTCCATTGGGCCACAACAATGACCGCGCTTCGCGACGGGAAGGTTGCCATTGGTTCATACAGATATGGGCATAATCCGGGACGTGTTTTTGTCACGATAGTCAAAGACGAATACTGGAATGTGGGTGAAAGTCCGCTACACGTCCGCCCCTACGCCTTCTACCCCAACCCCGCCCAAGACCAACTTCGCTTGAATTACTCGCCCGACGTGCAGCCTGCCAGCATCGAGCTTTACGACCTGCAAGGCCGCCTCGTGCGCAGCCAAGGCTCGGGCCTCGAGTGCCTCAGCCTGCAAGGCCTCGCCCCAGGGCAATACGTGATGAAAGTCACCTTGACGGACGGGACTACCTATACGGACAAGGTGGTGAAGGAGTAGCCCTGGCCTGCTAATCTCTCATCGCTCCGACTGCCAGCGGCACCTTTACCCTCCCCAATGGGGATGTGTATGCTGGTGAGTTTACGGTAACGGATTAATGAATAAAAACTAAGCTGTTTTTTCGCAAGACGGGTGGCAAAAAAAAATAGAAAAAAAAAGATGTAACAACAATAGTATTAACAAATTAAAACCTAAGTAAAATGAAGAAAAAAACTATCATGTGTATTGCAGTATTGATCGTGGCTGCAATCGTTTCAGTAACTGTAGTGTCCTGCAAGAAGGACAAAGATGAAGTGGCTACAAAAGCCACAAATAGCGAGGCACAAGCCTTGCTGAACCGAATCGAGGCGTTCCAAACGCTGCGTGATGCCGTCAATTCCGGAGCGAAAGCAGACGGGAGCATGACGGTGGAGGTCGACGACGAAAGGGACGTGCCGACATACGTCGTATGGTCTGATAATCCTGGCAACAATGATGAATAATAGAAATCAGCATATGAAACGAATAATGTTATTCGCGGCCTTGGCTCTGTTTTTCGGAGCCAAGGCATCAGCGCAGGAGTGGATTTATGGCATTGGTTATGAGATTAACGGCGATACTGCGGTATACTTACGAGACATTTGGCCCAAGCCAGACAACGGATACATCGTTTCAGGGCATATCGCGGTGGAACCGGAGCACTATTCCGGCCAGCCCATGTTGGTCTCGCTCTCTCCCGATGGGACTGAACTGGACAGGAAAATCTATTTCAAGCCTTATTTCATGGGGTCTTGGCCATCCGTCGTCTTCAACAACAAAGAAGGGGAAGCATATGCCCTTATGGCCTACCAGCCCGACAACGACCCCAACTCGCCCAACTATTTCCTCAACTCCCCGAATCCGCCCGACTACGCCATCCTCGGCCTCTACAAGCTCGACGAACACCTTGAAATCGTGGAGAGCCACGAGACACAATTCCAAGTCGACACGGCCCTTTACTTATACGATTTTCCTTTTCCCAACTGTTTCACTGGAAGACTCTCTCTGATAGCTGCCGAACAGGAAGGTGAAGCCATCGTCGGTTCCTATGTCAAGTCGCCCACCTACGACAACAACAATCCGAGAGGCCACGACACCATCTTCTTCTTCAGGATGGGCTTCGATGGCCATTTCTCCCGCAGGGTGGGCTATGAGATGGAAAGCGTAGGAGGAGGCATGTTTGCAAATTGGCTGCAATACCAGCTGGTTAAAGTGAATGGCGGCTATGTGTTCTACTACAATGACGCGCCACGGATTTATTATTCCTCGGGTGACGGCCAAACAAGGCCGGGCACGCCTGGCACAGCCTTGGTCATGGACGACGATTTCGTCATCCTTGGCGAAAATGCATTCCACCAACAACCTAATATATACTTCGGCGATCATTTCCAGCAATTGTCCGTCGTGAGGAGCAACCACAACTCGGTTTATGCCTCTGCGCTATTCCAAAAACCAAACGGTTATGGCATACAGGGGATTTCCTTGTATGAATACGGCGACCCTGTGGACAAAGGCACTCTGCCTCTGCTTCGCTATATCGAACGATCGTCGGGACCGAGCAATTGGGACAAGTCAGCCATACTGAAAGGCGTGGACATTGGCCCCGACAACTCCATCTATTTCGGCTATGTGCTTCATCCTGACCAAGCAGTGTTGTGCATTGATAGGCTCGACCCCAACTTCGACACCATCAGGACATGGACGTTTGACGATGTAGGCGGGGGCTATATCAGACCTTATTATGAATTGAGCTGCATCAAGACAGATAATGACGACGGGTTGCTTGTAGTTTATACTTCTATTGAATACAACACATCGGTGGGCAAACGTTGTGTCATGAAAATCCCAGCCGAGGATTTCGTGGCAGTTAAAGAAAGCACTGTCTCCTTCGCCACCCTCCATCCCAACCCCACCAACGGCTTGGTAGCCATCGCGGGCGAGGACCTGAAAGCCGCCGAAGCGTTCAACGCGCTCGGCCAGCGCGTGGCCACCGCCACGGGCAAGGGCGAACAGCTGCAAATCGACCTCAGCGGCCTGCCCGCCGGAGTCTACTTCGTCAACGTCACCGACAACGAAGGACGCAAATGCGTCCGCAAGGTGGTGAAGGAATAAAACAGCCTCCCATCGGCGCATTTGGGGAAACTAAAACCCAAAAAATCACGCTGTAACGAAAAAAAACTGCATTTCGCAGAGAAAATATTTCACAATCCAAAAAAAGTGCGTATCTTTACGCGCTTTTTATTTTATAATTTGGTATAAAACAACAGCCTATGAAATTGTCCTTACGCATTCCCCTCGTAGCCGCCTTGATGGCTTGGGCCATGACCACCGTCGCCCAAACGCGAGACTTCAACTTCACCAACACGGCTCCAAGAGAAGGCCTCACCGTCGAGCAAGACACCCGCTCGGGCCTCCAGATGCGCCATGCCCTGAAGCAGGTGAGCATCGTCGGCATCACCGACAACGGCTATACGGGCGACATCATCCAAGGCGGCACCGGCATCAGCCTGCCCGCCAACCCGGGCGAACCCGACCTGCCCGCCTTCAGCCGCTTCGTGGCCGTGCCCAACGGTGCCACCGCCCACATCGAGATGGGCTACCGCAGCATGACCACCGTCCGCAATGTCGACCTGATGGCCGCAGCACCCATCAAGTTCGACACCGACGACACGCCCAACACCTACGAGAAAAACCCTGGCATCTACAACACCAACGCCTTCTTCCCCGAACAGCCCGTCACCGTCAGCGAGCCTTTCAGCCTGCGCGGCGTGCAAACCGTGGCCGTCACCGTTGTGCCCTACCAATACAACCCCGTCACCAAGGAGCTGCGCGTTTACGACGACCTCCAGTTTGGCGTGCGCTTCGACGGCGGCAACGGCGAGTTTGGCGACACCCGCCTCCGCTCGCCCTACTGGGACCCCATCCTCATGCAGAACTTGGCCAACTATGACCAGCTGCCCGAAGTGGACTACGAGGCGCGTATGCAACAATGGGTGACCTCACGCCCCACCGGCTGCGAATACCTCATCGTCATCCCCAACAACGAGAGCTTCCGCACCTATGCCAACCAGCTGCGCGACTACCGCATCCAGCAAGGCATCCTCACCGAGGTGAAGAGCCTCGCCGACATGGGCTGCACCACCACCGACATGATGAAGGCCTATTTCCACAACGCCTATAACACTTGGGACATCCCGCCGGCGGCCGTATTGCTCCTTGCCGACCACAACACCAACATGGGCACGGGCATTCCCGCCGAATACACCTGGCACTCCTCCGACTACGGCAACTGCATCACCGACAACGGCTATGCCGACGTCAACGGCGACCTGCTGCCCGAGATGGCCTTCAGCCGCCTCGTGGCCGCCAATGCCAACGAAGCCCAAATGATGGTGAGCAAACAACTCGAATACGAATACACCAACCCCAATATGGACGCGGCCTCCTACGACCACCCCATCACCGCCTTGGGCTGGCAGACGCAACGCTGGTTCCAGATTTGCTCGGAGGTGGTGGGCGGCTATTGGCGCAACCAAGGCAAGCACCCCGTGCGCATCAACGCCATCTATAGCGGCACGCCTGGCAACAGCTGGTCGAGCAACCAAAACACCTATATGGTCGTCAACTACTTCGGTCCCAACGGTACGGGCTACATCCCCGCCACACCTTCCGAACTCGGCGGCTGGACCGGCGGCACGGGTGCCCAAGTCGTGCAAGCCGTCAACAGCGGCTGCATGTTGCTCCAGCACCGCGACCACGGCTACTACCAAGGCTGGGGCGAGCCTGACTTCAGCACCAGCAACGTAGCCCAGATGAACAACGTTGGCAAGATGACCTTCGTCAACACCATCAACTGCCAGACCGGCACCTTCGACTATAACAGCGGTTGCCTCATCGAGGCTTTCATGCGCCGCACCTACAACAACCAGAACGCGGGAGCTGTGGGCTGCATCGGACCCACGCAGACCTCCTACTCGTTCGTCAACGACACCTACGCCTGGGGCATGTACGACCAATACGACCCGCAGTTCCTCCCCGACTTCGGCCCCTATGCCAACTACGAAGGCAACTGGCGTCCCGCCTTCGGCAACGTGGCCGGAAAATACTTCCTGCAACAGAGTTCGTGGCCCTACAACACCCAGAACAAAGCCATCACCCACAAGATGTTCACTGCCCACTGCGACGCTTTCCTGACGCTCTACACGCAGGTGCCCACTTCGATGAACGTCAGCCACCCGTCTCAAATCACGACGAGCACCACGAGCATCAACGTGACTGCCCCGCAAGGCGCCGTCGTCGCCCTGACGCGCAACAACCAGATCCTTGCCGTTGCCACTGCCACAGGCAACAGCCAGAGCATCAGCTTTGCAGCCCAGCCATCGAACACGCAAATCACCATTGTGGCCACCAAGCAAGACAAGCTCCGCTATGTGGGCAGCATCACCGTCATCAGCGAGCCTGATCTTGTACTCGCCGAGGTGACCGTAAACGATGGCAACAACACCCAACTCGAATACGGCGAGCAAGCCGCGTTCGACATGGTCATCAAGAACGTGGGCGACTTGGCCTCGACGCAGGCCACGGCCACCCTCAGCACCCACTCGCCCTACGTCACCATCAACCAAAATACCGCCACCATCCCAGCCCTGACACCCAACCAGACCGCCGACCTCACCAATGTATTTGGCATCACCGTGGCCGACAACGTAACCAACGGCACCCGCCTCGACTTCACCCTCACGATGGTCAGCGGCAGCCACACCTGGACATCAGGCTTCAACTTTGATGCCTTTGCCCCCCTGCTGAAAGTCAACGACATCATGACCATCAACGACGGCGGTGCCAGGAGTGGCAACGGCAACGGTCGCCTCGACCCAGGCGAGACCGTGGAAATCACATTCACCTACAACAACAACGGCGGAGCCGTGGCCAACGACGTTACAGCCACCCTCGGCACCCTCAACACGCAATACATCACCATCGGCAATCCAACTGTCAGCACGCCCACGGTCGATGCCGGAGCGACCATTGAAGTGAGCTACACCGTCGGCGTGGCTTCTGACATGCCGCGAGGCGCAAACGCCACGTTCATCCTCAGCGTAGCCTCAGGAGCCTACACCAACGAGGGCAACTTCAGCCATCGCGTGGGTCTCGAAATCGCCAACTTCGAGAACGGCTTGGAAGGCTTTGAATGGCAAAACGACGCGGAACATCCTTGGACCGTCGTCGGCACCGAACCCTATTCGGGCGCCTACTGCCTGCAATCGGGCAACATCGGGCACAACGAGACCTCGACACTGAGCCTCGTCTTCGACGTGGAGAACGAAACCGACGAAATCCGTTTCTACAGGAAGACCGACAGCGAGCTGAACGGCGACTTCCTGCGTTTCTATATCGACAACGAGCTGCAACAAGAATGGAGCGGCACCCTCAACTGGCGCGAGACGAGCTTTGCCGTGACGCAAGGCGAACACACCTTCACCTGGGCCTACGAGAAGAACGCCACCGGCACATCGGGCACCGACCACGTCTGGATCGACGAAATCCTCTTCCCCGTGCGCCACATCACCTTCGCCTGCGAGGCCGGCCCCGACCAAGAGACCTGCCTTTTCGGAGCATTTGAATTGCAAGGCGCATCCATCGGCTACGAGACCGTGGAATGGACCAGCGACGGCGACGGCACCTTCAGCCACCCCTACGAACTTGCCACGACTTACGAACCCGGCGCTTTGGACCGCGAGCGCAAAACCGTCAACTTCACCCTCACCGCCGTCAACGCTTCTGGCGACACACTGAGCGACCACGCCATAGGCACCCTCCACGAGGAAGCCAACATCGAGATGGTTGCCTCAGCCGACATCTGCGAAGGCGAGACCTACCAACTCAACGCCATCGTGACCGAGTCGGATCATTTCGATTGGGACTTCGTTGGCGACGGTCAAATAGGCGACCCGAACAACCCCGTCACCACCTACACCCCCGGCCCGATGGACATCGAAAACGGCTTCGTGCCCTTCTATCTCTATGCCCACGGACAATGCGGCGATGACCTTGCCGAGTTCACGCTCTATATCCATCGTCCCCAACACTCCGAGTTCAATGCGGTATCGTGTGGCACCTACACTTGGAACGGCATCGGATATGAAGAGCCGGGCGACTACGATCAGACCCTGCAAAGCGTCTATGGCTGCGACAGCATCGTCACCGTGCACCTCTCCTTCATTGACGCCTATAACACCACTATTGATGACGATGCCTGCGATTGCTACGATTGGTTTGGGCAGACCTATTGCGAAAGCGGCACCTACGAACACATCCTCACTTCGGTTAACGGCTGCGACTCCATCGTGACCCTCAACCTCACCATCCATGAAACCATCTATACAGAAATGGCTGCTGAGGCTTGCGATTCCTACCTATGGAACGACAGTATCTACACCGAGAGCGGCCTCTACGAGCAAGTGTTCAGCACCATTTGGGGTTGCGACAGCATCGTCAGATTAGACCTGACCCTCAAATACACTCCAAGCATCGAGGCCATCGAAGGCAGCACCGAAGTTGACGTGCTCTACGAACCCAACAGCACTTTTGCCGTATGGAGTAGCATTGGCAGTCCCGACGAATTCTTCTGGACCCTTACCCCTGAGGAAGCGGGCGAAATCAGCGTCGCGATGAACAAGGCCACCGTGACGTGGAGCAACGACTATAAAGGAGAAGCCATCATCAACGTGAAGGCGTTCAACCAATGCGGCCAAGCCGAAAGCAGAATGGCCGTCAACGTGAAGAACTCGACGGGAGTGGACGAAAACGCCTTGGACATCAAGGTCTATCCCAACCCGACCAACGGCATCGTCAGCATCGAGGCTGAAGGCCTGCAACGCATCAGCGTGACGAACACCATGGGACAGACCCTGCTCGACCGCGAAACCCAAGCCAGCCACGCCCAAGTGGACATGACCCAGTTGGGCACCGGCACCTATCTCATCCGCATCCAAACCGATGCCGGCATCCTTACCAAACGTGTGAATGTAATTAGATGAATATATGAATAACAGCGAATTATTAACTCATAATCAAACAAATATGAATAAGCTTACCAAATTGTTTGTGGCAGCCATGTTCTTGATGCTCCTGCCCATGAAGACCTTCGCCCAACCCGCCAGGGTGGCCGACAACGGATCGACGATTTCGTTCGACATCACCACAATCGCCAACTTCGACGAGCGCGTCTTCTTCCTCTACAACTTGGCGACCGACGGCCGTTTCGACGTCGTCGCCAGCGAAAGAGACGGCATTTTCGTCGTCAGTGCCAACGATGCCTATGAGAACCTTGACTTAGGCGAGACCTTTGCCGACTTCCGCGACCAAAACGCCTACGACTTTGCGAGCATGAGCAAGGAACAAGCCGCCGAAGCAGCTATCGAATACAAAGGCTCGTTGCCCCACGAGTTCATCAACTCGCTGATGATGGACGTCTACATCCGTTCAAGGGAAAACAACACCTGCGCCAACGCCGACCCGTTCTGCACCGACAACGGTTTGTACCAATTCCCTGCCGGCGTCAATGCAGGCTCGGGCGAAAGCGGGCCATACTACGACTGCCTCTACACGCAACCCAACCCCGCATGGTATTATATGCAAATTGACCAACCGGGCAACATCGACATCTACATGTACAGCACGCCGAGCCACGACATCGACTTCTGCTGCTGGGGACCTTTTGCCACCATCACCAATCCGTCGCCATGCAGCAGCCTGACCAGCGACAAGGTGGTGAGTTGCAGCTATTCCGCCTCTCCCACTGAGCACTGCCTTATTCCCTCCACGGCACAAACGGGCGACTACTTCATCTTGGTCATCACCAACTACTCCAACCAAACTTGCAACATCAGCTTCAGCAAGCAGAGCGGCACCGGCACCACCAACTGCGGCATCCTGCCCCCCTTGGTCGACAACAGCGGCCCGTATTGCGTGGGCGAGACCATCAACCTGACCGCCCAAGGCCAAGCTGGAGCCACCTACAGCTGGAGCGGCCCTGGCGGTTTCAGCTCGACGCAACAGAACCCCACTCGCCCCAACTGCACCTTGAACATGGCTGGCACCTACACCTGCACCATCGCTGTGGGTAGCCAGACCAACAGCGCTACCACCGAGGTGGTCATCTACCCCATGCCCACCGCCAACTTCAACTTCACTACGGTTTGCGTAGGCACCGCCACCCAGTTCACCAGCACCTCGACCACCAATCCCGCCGGACAGGCCATCCAAAGCTACACATGGAACTTCGGCGACAACTCGGCACCAGGATCGGGCCAAACCACGACACACACCTACGCTCAAGCCGGCACCTATCAAGTGACGCTCACCGTTTCGTGTGGCGGCCATTGCACCGACCAAAAGACCCAAACCGTCGTCGTTTACGGTCCGCCCACTTCCAACTTCACCTACACCACCGTGTGCCGTGGCAACCCGACGCAATTCACCAGCACCGCCACCGCACCTAGCGGACAGACCATCAGCAGCTATCAATGGGACTTCGGCGACGGACAGACTGGCAACGGACAAACCGTGACCCACACCTATGCCAACGCCGGCACCTACCAAGTGACCCACACCGTCGGCATCGGCACCGGCACTTGCACCGGATCGCGCACACAGAGCGTGCCCGTCAATGCCTCCCCGTCGCCTTCGGCCACCGCACAACCCAACATCATCATCTACGGCGGCACCGCCACCCTGACATGCAACGCCGGAACCACCGGCCAGTTCAACTTCCACTGGGAGCCTGCCGACAAGGTGGTGAACCCCAACAACCAAACCACCTCGACCGTAGCCCTGCAACAAACCACGACCTTCACCTGCACCGTCACCAACCCGCAAGGCAACTGCACCGGCTCGACGCAAGTGACCGTCAGCATTGAAGGCTCCAACATGACCGCCACCGCCACCGCCGACCAAACCGTGCTCTGCGAAGGCGAGTCGACCACGCTGCACGCCCAACCCGCCGGCGGCACGGGCAACTACACCTACGCCTGGACACCTGCCAACACCTTGAGCAACGGCGCCATCCAGAACCCCGTGGCCACACCGCCCCTCGGGCAGACCACCTACACCTGCCACATCAGCGACGGACTGAGCGCCCAAGACGTGAGCGTCAGCATTATGGTATATCCCCACACCGAGTCGCACCCCGTCGTGTCCATCTGCCCCGACGACACCTATAACTTCTTCGGCGAGCAACTGTCGGAACCCGGTCCTTACGAGCACACCATCATCGGCGGCAACAGCCACGGCTGCGACAGCACCGTCTACCTCACCCTCGAACAATACGAGACCTACGAGACCCCCATCACGCGCTACGTCTGCCAAGAGGAATACTACGACTTCTTCGGCACGCCCGTCACGGTGCCCGACACCTACTTCCACACCTTGGAGACCGTCGACGGCTGCGACAGCGTCATCAGGCTCACCCTGCTCAACTACGACCGCTACGAATACACCATCAGCGACGACTTCTGCGAAGGCAGCTCCTACTACTTCAACGGGCAAAACATCACCTCGCCTGGCCAGTATGTGTATAACGGCCAAACCGTGAACGGCTGCGACAGCATCGTCCACCTGAACCTCGGCCTCAGCGACTACAACACCAAGACCTACAACGTGGAGACCTGCGGACGGGACTACACCTGGCCTTCCAACCACTTCTACTTCTGGGAGGTGGGCGACTACCACGTGGTCGACACCGTGCCCGGCCCCTACTGCGACAGCATCGTCACCCTCAACCTGAGCATCAACCCCGTCTATCCCGAAGAGTATTTTGAAGTCACCAGCTGCGACAGCTACACCTGGCCCAACGTCGGCGGCCTCTTCTACACCGAGAACGGGCAGCAAAGCAACCAAGGCAAGACCTACACGGAAAGCGGCGTCTACATCAGGCACTACCAAACCGTGCGCGGCTGCGACAGCATCGTCACCCTCAACCTCGACATCAACAACTTCCAGACTTCGCAATTCACCGTGGACGACGGCGAAAACTGCGACCAGTACTACTGGAATCCCGAAGGCCATACGATCCTTGACTATTGGGGACACGAAGACCCCTATTTCAACCAGTCGGGAACCTATAAGCGCACCTTCCAAAACGCCATGGGCTGCGACAGCATCGTCACGATGAACGTCAACTTTGAATACACGCCTACCCCCACCCAAATCTACGCGATGGATGCCACCAACACCGCCCCCCACTGGGTGGTCACCGCCACCGAGTTCCAAATCAACAGCTACGACTTCAACCTGTGGGACACCAACCCCAACTGCAACTGGGACAGCGTGGTGTGGAGCTGCGACGAAGCCCCCAACTGGGTGCTTGAACCTTTCGGCGAGAAGAACAAATGCTGCAAGGTGTATGTGCTGAACCGCGTTGAAGACACCATTTGGCTGAGAGCACAACCCTACAACCGCTGCACGCTCCAAAACGACACCATCGTCGAACGGAAGTTCTGGCTCGTCTGCTCGTTCTATGGAGTGGAAGACATGCAAAGCGACCTTGCCACCTTCGACGTCATCCCCAACCCCAACAACGGACAGATGCAACTCAACTTCGAATACCTCACCGGCAAAGTCAACGTGAGAGTGTACGACATGAGAGGCACCCTCATCGACAGCTTCGAGACCTACAACGGTAACGGCCCCTCCACCTACCAATACAACATGAAGAACAAGGCCGACGGCATCTACTTCTTCGTGGCCACCAGCAAGGAAGGCACCGTAGCCAAGAAGGTCGTCATACGAAAATAAGCAAACAAACGTTTAACAACAAACCATTTGATTTTTCATAATGAAAACACTTAAGAAAGTTTCCATTGTCCTGCTCTTGCTGCTCTGCATGCCCTTGAAACAGTGGGCGCAAACACCCTACAGGCAGTACGCCGAAGAAGGCATCGTGATGAACTTCTTCGAGATCAAGAACATCGACTTCAGGCTATACCTATTATATAATATAGGTATGGACGAACGGTTTGAGCTGCTTGCCGAGGAAGACGACGGCCAATTCGTCGTCAACCCGGGCACGGCACGCATCAACGGCAGTTTTTTTGAGGCATTCGAGGCGTTCTACAACGATACCTATGCCGACTTCAATCTCCTCACGAAGGACGACATTTTCGAGCGTTTCACCGTGTGGAAGGAACACGTCTCGCCGTTCCATTTCACTTCGATCATGATGGACCTCATCGCCAGCCGAGTGCCCACCATCAACAACCACTGCGTCGACTCCGACCCTTTCTGCACCTCCGACGTCATCACCTTCGATGCCGCACAGACCGACCAAACGGCCGACCAGCTTGAAGGCGCGACCTTCGACGACGGTTGCATCGGCTCGTCCTACAACCCCTCGTGGTACCACATGAGAATCAACACGCCCGGCGAGTTCATCATCCATGCCGAAGGCCACGACCCCGACAACAACACGGAAAGAGACATCGACTACTGTATTTGGGGGCCTTTCGAAGACCCGACAGCCCCTTGCGTGGCACAACTCACGGGAAGCAAAATCATCGACTGCTGCTACTCGTCGTCATACTCGGAAGACATCTATTTGGGCTATCCGCCTGAGCAACATGAGCATCCCACAGGCCACCAAACCGTCAACTTCCACATGCCGGAGACTGGCGAATACTACATCCTGATGATTACCAACTATTCGCGCCAACCCTGTACGATTTCGTTCACCAAGACCGAGAACTCAGGGCCTGGCACCACCGACTGCGGCATCCTGCCTGGCATTGCCAACAACGACGGCCCTTATTGCGTGGGCGAGACCATCAACCTGACAGTCACGACACAAGCCGGAGCCACCTATGCCTGGACCGGCCCGAACGGCTACACCTCGAACATCCAGAACCCCGTCATCCCCAACTGCACCTATGAAATGGGCGGCACCTACACCTGCGTGACCACCGTCGACGGCGAAACCACCACCGGCACGACCGAGGTCATCGTCCACCCCGAACCCATCGCCGACTTCAGCTTCACCAGCGTTTGCGAAGGCTCGGCCACCCAGCTGACCAGCACCGCCACCACCAACCCGACGGGACACGACATCAGCAGCTACCACTGGGACTTTGGCGACGGCCAGACCTCAGACGAGCAAAACCCAAGCCACAGCTACGCCTCGGCTGACACCTACAACGTGACGCTCACCATCACCACTGGCGACGGCAGATGCGAAGATGCCATCACCAAGGAAGTGAATGTCTATGCCATCCCCGTAGCCACCGCCACGGCCTCGCCAAGTTCGGTCATGTATGGCGCCTCGTCGACCATCACAGCCAACGTGGAAACACCCGGCACGTTCACCTACCATTGGGAGCCCGCCAACATGGTGACCAACCCCAACAGCCAGACCACGCAGACCGTTGCCCTCACCAACACGCAAGCCTACACCTGCACCATCACCAACACGCAAGGCGATTGCAGCAGCACCGTGCAAGTGACCGTGGCCATGGCCGGCTCGAACCTGACCGCCACCGCCACCGCCGACAGCTACGAAATTTGCGAGAACGGCTCGACCACCTTGCACGCCCTGCCCGTGGCCGGCACCGGCAACTACACCTACAACTGGTCGCCCGCCAACCTGCTCAGCAACACCACCGTGCAGCACCCCGTGGCCACGCCACCCGTAGGCAGCACCACCTTCCACTGCACCGTGGGCGACGGACAAACCACCCAAGAAGTGCAAGTGACCATCGTCGTGCATCCCAACGAAGAGTCGGACGATTATGTTTCGATTTGCGAGAACGAGACCTACAACTTCTATGGGCAAACGCTGAACACCGCCGGTGTGTATCACCACACGCTTCAGAACGATTTTGGCTGCGACAGCGTCGTCCACCTGCACCTCTCGCTCGACCCGCTCGACCACTTTAGCTTTGACGCCCCCGAAGAGGAGAGCTGCGACCAGTACATCTGGGACCCGCAAGGCCACGAAATCGTCTACACCGACCATGAAGGGCCTTACACCTTGTCGGGACAATACCACCGCACATACAAGAACCAGACCGGCTGCGACAGCTTGGTGACCGTCAACATCGACATGGAATACACCCCCCACCCCACCGAGATCTATCCCATGGACCCCAACAACACCGCCCCCCACTGGGTCATCACCGCCACCGAGTTCCAAATCAACAGCTACGACTTCTTCCTCTGGGACACCAATCCGCACTGCTACTGGGACTCAGTGACTTGGAACTTCACAAACCCCGAAATCGACTGGTTGCTTGAGCCTTTCGGCGACCGCAACATGAGATGCAAGCTCTATGTGTTGGAGAAAGTGGATGACACCATTTGGCTTGAGGCCCGCGCCTACAACCGTTGCGCCACCGACGGCATCCCGCAACGCTATTGGTTCGTTTGCTCGTTCTACGGGGTTGATGAGTTCGGCCCTTCGACAGGCTCAGGAGCCAACAACTTCGATGTCGTCCCCAACCCCAACAACGGCCAAATGTCGCTCATGTTCAACGACCTCAACGGCAAGACCGAAGTCAAGGTCTACGACATGAGAGGCACACTCGTCGACCAGTTTGAGGCCATCAACGAAAACGGCCCCTACACCTATACTTACGACATCCACGACAAAGCCGACGGCATCTACTTCTTCGTGGCCACCAACAAACACGGCACCACGACCAAGAAGGTCGTCATCCAAAAATAAAAAACCAACCTGGGTAGAGACGCGCCATGGCACGTCTCTACCCAATTTTCCAAACATCATGAAGCGTCTTTTCATTTTCATCGGTTTCGTATTCGCCTTGGGTTGCAGCCTGCCCACCGCAAGCGCACAAAACACCTCCACCCAAGGCAAGGAGTTTTGGCTCACGTTCATGCACAACGGTTTCAGGGAACATCCTGAAGGCGGATGGGTGACGACACAAGTCCTCATCAGCGCCAAGCGCGACTGCAACGGCACGGTCGCCAATCCCTTGACGGGATGGTCGCAAGACTTCACCGTCAGGGCCAACAACATCACCACGGTGGAAATCCCTGAGGCACAAGGCTATCACGACCAATTCAACTTCGAGACCATCAGCCAGAAAGGCATCAAGGTGCAGGCCGACGACACCATCTCGGTGTATTGCACCAACATCGCCCATGTCTCCTTCGACGCTTCTTTCGTTTTGCCCATCGAAAGTTTGGGCGACGAATACATCATCCAGAGCTTCGACCAATCCATCACGCCCTACTCCAACCCCTATGCCTACAACAACGAGACCAGCGTTTTCGTCATCGTGGCAACGGAAGACAACACCGTCATCGACATCACTCCGAAATGCAACACCTTGGGCGGAAGGACGGCGGGCGAGACCTTCAGCATCACCATGAACGCCGGCGAGACCTACCATGTGCGCTCGACAAGGTCGGAAAACGACCGCGACCTCAGCGGCACCAAGATTTTGGCCGCCGACTGCAAGAAAATCGCCGTCTTCAACGGCAACACCGAAACATGCGTGCCCACCAACACCGGCAATGGCTTCGACCACATCTTCGAGCAAGCCATGCCCTTGCGCTCGTGGGGCAAACAGTTTGTGGTGACCTCCTCATTGCACCGCACCCGCGACTTCATCAAGATCACTTCGAGCGCCAACAACAACATCGTCACCAAGAACGGCGAGGAGCTGACCACCCTGAGGGAAGGCCAGTCGTACACCTTCTTCATGGCCGAAAGCGAACAGTCGTGTTACCTTGAGACCACGCAACCCAGCGCGGTCTACCTCACCAACAACTCGAGCCACGACTTCTATTACCTTACACGCGAGCTTGGCGACCCCTCAATGGTTTGGATTGCTCCCGTAGAGCAACGCATCAGCGACGTGACCTTCTCCACCTTCGACCATTCGGGCATCAACATCAGCAACCATTGCGTCAACATCATCGTCGAGACTGCCGACATCGCCAACGTCTACCTCGACGATGTGCAAATCTCACCCCTATTGTTCAGCCGAGTAAACGGAAACAATTCATTGAGCTTCACAAGATTGGACATCGACCACGGCGTGCATCGGATTGTATGTCACAACGGCTTCAACGCCCATGTGTACGGCTTCGGCGATGCCAAGGGCTATGCCTATCTCGTCGGTTCCAATGCCATCGACTTGAGCACCAACCTCACCGTCAACGGCGAGGTGATACAATCCCACGAAAGTTTCCAATATTGCGCCAACTCGCCCATCACCTTCAGTGCGGAAGTCAACCAACCCGACTATGAAATCCTTTGGGACTTTGGCGACGGCACCACCAGCGACCAGAACCCTGTCACACACACATTCAGCGATGGTAGGGTCTATGACGTTTCGGTCGTCATCACCACCACCGAAGGCGGTTGCACTGGATCGGCAAGCAACACGACCACCTTTAGCATCGACGCCACACAGCAATACATCATAGAACACGATGAGATTTGCTCAGGCGAGCTTTATAGTGGATTCGGGTTCAGCAACATACGCATCGTCAACGACACCCTACTGACGCGCCTGCAAGCCAACCCCGTCCACAGCGAATGCCAAGACTCGGTGTTGGTCTACATCACTGCCAACGAACAATACCATGTCCCCATCAACGACAGCCGCTGCTGGCAAGGCCAACCTGGAGTGTATGACGGCTACGGATTCAGTTTCGTGTATGACCACCCCGGCACCTACGACCGCCAGCTCAGCCTCCAAAGCATCAATGGCTGCGACAGCATCGTCGACCTGCATCTCGTCGTCGACGACCAAATCACCTACGAGTTCAGCCACCATGAATGCGGCAGCAGCTACGTTTGGGACGGCCACACCTACACCACCGACGGCGACTACGAGCTATATTACACTTCGCCCGGTGGCTGCGACAGCATCGTCACGCTCCACCTCACCATGGGAATGCCGCAATACACCAGTTTCGACACCATCACTTGCAGCACCTTCCACTGGAACGGGCAAGCCTACAGCCAAAGCGGCACCTACCAACAGACGTTCACCACCATCGACGGCTGCGACAGCATCGTCGACTGCCATCTGACCCTTTCGGGCAGCGTGGATGGCAGCTCGATAGAAGTCGTCGACTGCGACGCCTACACTTGGTTGGGCACGGAATACAACACATCGGGGCACTACGACAAGACCCTGTCGACCACACTTGGCTGCGACAGCATCGTGCACCTCGACCTGGAGCTGCAATACACCCCCGTCCCGACAGAGATCTATCCGATGGACCCACAAAACACCGCCCCTCACTGGGTCATCACCGCCACCGAGTTCCAAATCAACAGCTACGACTTCTTCCTTTGGGACACCAACCCGCGCTGCCACTGGGACTCCGTTTCGTGGAAATTCGAAGAACCCATCAATTGGATTCTTGAGCCTTTTGGCGACAAGCACCAGAATTGCAAGATGTTCGTCTTGGAGAAAGTTGACGACACCATTTGGCTTGAGGCCCGCGCCTACAACCGCTGCGCCCCCGACGGCATACCGCAACGCTATTGGTTCGTTTGCTCGTTCTACGGCATTGATGAGTTCGACCCTTCGACCCCTTCGACAGGCTCAGGGGCCTTCGTTGTGACACCCAATCCCAACAACGGCTCGATGACCCTCGACTTTGAGCACCTCACCGGCAAGATCGACATCAAACTCTACGACATGAAAGGAGTATTGGTCGACCAAATGCAGACCTTCAGTGCCAACGAGCGCCACACCCTGCCCTACCAATGCCCTGCCATTGCGAAAGGCATCTACTGTTTCGTCGTCAGTGGCAAAGAAGGCGCATTGACCAAAAAAATCATTGTCCAATAGTTCCAATGCGTTATTTTTCCGATGAGAGGCACACCTAATTAATAATTACAAAACCTGAACACCATGACACGATTGAAAACCATACTGTTGACCCTCATTACCATAACGCTTTTCGCCCAAGGCGCAACAGCCCAAGACGCCACCACGCAAGGCAAGGAATTTTGGCTCTCGTTCATCAGCAACGGATTCAAGAACCATCCCCAACAAGGGACATGGCTGCGAGTCCAGCTCTTAGTCAGTGCCAAAAGAAACTGCGAAGGCGACATCGTCAACCCCAACACGGGCTGGTCGCACCACTTCACGGTGGAAGCCAACAACGTCTTTTCGATGGACCTGGACGAGACCCAGGTTTATGTGGAGAGCAATGAATACGAGCAAATTGTGAACAAAGGTCTGCAAATCACGACCACCGACACCGTCTCAGTGTATTGCGCCAACATCGCGACCTACTCCTTCGACGCGTCGTATGTGCTGCCCATACAAGGCTTGGCCGACGACTACATCATCCAAACCGCGCAGCAATCGTCGGGGGTCTACGACCCCACCAGCGCTTTCGTCATCGTAGCCACCGAGGACAACACGACCATCGACATCACTCCGTCTGTCAACACTTTGGCAGGCAGGCAAGCCAATCAGGAGTTTAACATCACGCTCAACAAGGGCGAGGCCTACCAAGTGCGCTCCAACCAAGGTTGGGATGGCAGCCGCGACCTCAGCGGCACACGCGTCACCGCCCGCGACTGCAAGAAAATAGCCATCTTCAACGGCAACAACCTCACCTTGGTTCCTGCCAACGCCATTAGCGACATCGACTGTATCTTCGAGCAAGCCATGCCCTTGCGCTCGTGGGGAAAGAAGTTCGTAGTGACCACATCACTCGACCGTTCAAGCGATTACGTGAAAATCACATCGGCATCCGACGGCAACGAAATCCGCCGCAACGGTGTCGTACTCACCACCCTCAACGCCAACCAGTCCTACACTTTCGAGCTAAGCAACTCGCAGAAATCGTGTTACATAGAAGCCTTACACCCTTGCGCCGTATACCTCTACAACACCAGTTCCAACGGCTCAGGCAACGGCGCTCCCTCGATGGTTTGGATCGCCCCCATCGAGCAACGCATCGACCAAATCACCTTCTCCACCTTCAACTACGAGCACGACAACGTCAACATCCCCAATCACTACATCAACATCATCGTGGAGAGCCAAGACATCGACAAGGTGTATCTCGACAACGAGCTGCTGTCAGCCAACCTGTTTGAGACCGTTCAAGGCAACGATGCCTACAGCTTCATGAGACAAAGAATCAGCCACGACGTGCACCATCTCCATTGCCCGAACGGCTTCAACGCCCACGTCTACGGCTTCGGCGATGCACGCGGCTACGCCTACATGGTTGGCTCGAAGGCCGCCGACCTCTCCACCACCATCAGCATCAACGACGAAGTGGTCGTGCCTAACGACACCATCAGCAACTGCTCGTTAGACCCGCTCACCTTCATTGCCGACATCAACCTGAACAACTACAGCCTCGTTTGGGACTTTGGCGACGGCACCACCAGCACCGACAACCCCGCGCAACACACCTACGACGACAACGCCCTCTATGAAGCCACGCTCACCGTCAACTCGGAAGAGACACCTTGCGAAGGCTCGTCGGCGCTCAACACATACTCCCTCTTCATCGACGCGAGGAGAGAACCCGACATCAACTACAGCGACAACATCTGCGCCGGCGAGCGTTATTCGGGCTACGGTTTCAGCAACACCCTCATCACCGCCGACACCACACTGACCCGTGAGCAACCCGGAACACTCAACCCCGACTGCATGGTGCTCGTCAACGTGGCCATCAGCTGCTACCCCGTCAGCGACACCACCATCACCGACTTCGTTTGCTTCAGCGGTGCCGACACCTACACCGGTCATGGGTTCAACATAAGCTACAACAGGCCTGGCACCTACACCGCCACCCGTACCGATACCAACCCATACGGCTGCGAGCGCAACGTCAACCTTGAACTCACCGTTGGCGACGTCTTGGACGGCGAGGTGGAACTCGACGACACCCACTGCGACTCCATCGTTTGGAACGGCAAGACCTATTATGAATCAGGCGAATACACCGACACCATCCCCAACGCCGAAGGCTGCTACAGCATCGCCCATCTCAAGCTCGACTTGGAACACACCCCCTCACCCTCCGACATCTACCCCACCGACCCCGCCAACACTGCACCACACTGGGTCATCACTGCCACCGAGTTCCAAATCAACGCCTACGACTTAGCTATCGCCAACACCAACAGCGATTGCCATTGGGACTCCATCACATGGGCCTTCGAGGACCCCAACGTGAAATGGGTGCTTGAGGTGGACGCCAACACCGACCCCATCGGCAAAAAATGCAAGATGTATGTGTTGGAACAACAGCCCGACACCGTTTGGCTCATCGCGAAAGTCTACAACAAGTGCCATCCGCAAGGTGTGGAACGCCGCTATTGGTTCGTCAGCTCGTTCTATGATGTTGACGAACACGGCCATTCGGCAGGCTCAGAGGCTGCTTTCACCGTGACACCCAATCCCAACAACGGGCAAATGACCCTCAATTTCGAGCAGCTGACCGGCAAAATCGACATCAAGGTATATGACATGAGAGGAGTCTTGGTCGAGCATCTGCAAACCTACAGCACCACCGAGCACCACACAATGCCTTTCGAATACACTTCGCGAGCCGGTGGCATCTACTGTTTTGTCGTCACAAGCACAACGGGCAACATCACCCAAAAAGTCATCATTTCTCCTAATTAAACACTAACCGACCATACATGAGGCACTATAAAAGTCTGATTATCATCATCCTTATCGCATTCATCGTACCCAAGGCCTTTGCCCAAGACATGTCGACACAGGGCAAGGAGTTTTGGGTTTCGTATATGGGCAATGGCTTCAAAGACAACCACTTCCCGAGCTATGTCGACACCCAGCTGCTCATCAGCGCCAAGCGAAACTGCTCGGGCACAATTACCAATCCTACGACGGGATGGAGCAACAGTTTCACAGTGGAGGCCAACAGCATCACCTTGGTCGACATTCCCAACGAACAAGCCTACAACGAGACCTATTCGTATGAAACAGTCGCTTCGAAGGGCCTCCAAATCATCACTTCCGACACGGTTACGGTCTACTGCACCAACATCGCCGCCAACTCGTTTGATGCCTCATACGTGTTGCCCATCCAAGCCTTGGCCAACGACTACATGGTGCAAACCTACGACCAATCGAGAGCGAGCACTTCGAGCTATTCGCAATACCTCACCAGCGCTTTCCTCATCGTGGCCGTTGAAGACAACACCACGGTCGACATCACGCCGACGGTGACCACCTTGGGCGGCAAGGCTGCAGGCCAGACCTTCAGCGTCACCCTCCAAGCGGGCCAAACCTATCAAGTGAGATCGAACAACAGCACCACTTCGCGCGACCTCACTGGCTCGCGCATCACCGCCCACGACTGCAAGCCCATCGCCGTGTTTAACGGCAACACGCTCACCACCGTGCCGGGCAACATCACCGACGGCTACGACCACATCTTCGAGCAGGCCATGCCCTTGCGCTCGTGGGGCAAGCAGTTTGTGGTGACCCAATCCTATTCGCGCAATCGCGACTATGTCAAGATCGTTTCCGCCGTCGACGACAACGAGGTCAGGAAAAACGGCGAGGTGGTAGCCACCTTGTCGGCAGGCCAAGCCTACGCCTTCTACCTCACTTCAAGCGAGAAGTCATGCTATTTAGAAGCCACGGGCCCCAGCGCCGTGTATCTCTACAACACCACATCAAGCGATGGCAAAGGCAACGGCGACCCCTCGATGCTGTGGATTTCGCCCATCGAGCAACGGATGAAAGACATCACCTTGGCTACTTTCTCGGGCGATGCGGCCCACAACTCGTCAATCGACTACCACCACATCAACATCATCGTGGCCACCGCCGACACCGACAAGGTGTATTTTGACGGCGAGCTTCTTTCCAGCAGCGACTTCAGCACCGTCAACGGCAACCCCGACTACAGCTACACCCGCAAAAGCATCTCCTACGACTCGCACCGCCTCACCTGCGTCAACGGATTCAACGCCCACGTCTACGGCTTCGGCAGCAACAGGGGCTATGCCTACATGGTGGGTTCCAACGCTGCCGACCTCACCACTTCCATCTTCGTCAACGAAGAAGTGGTCATCCCTTACGACACCGTGGGCGAATGTGGATTGGACACCTACGAATTCGTGGCCGAAATCAACTTGGGCGACTACAACCTCGTTTGGGACTTTGGCGACGGCACCACCAGCACCGACAACCCCGCCACCCACACCTACCACAGCCACGACCTCTTTGAGGCGTCGCTGACGGTGAACACGGCAGAGTTGCCTTGCGGAGGCGGCGCACAGGGCAACTCCTACACCTTCTATGTCGACCTGAGCGGCATCGAAGACGCAGAGACCGAATACAGCTCCGGCCTCTGCGACTCCATCGTTTGGAACGGCAAAGCCTATTACCTGCCAGGCATCTACTCCGACACCATCCCCAACGAGAATGGCTGCTACGACCTCGTCCACCTCAACCTCGACCTTGATTACACCCCCCACCCCACCGAGATTTACCCCACCGACCCCACCAACACCGCGCCCCACTGGGTGATTACCGCCACCGAGTTCCACATCGTCGACTACGAATATACCCTAAGCGACCTCAACCCGCTATGCCATTGGGACTCCATCCAATGGGAATTTGAAGACCCCGCCCCACAATGGGTGCTTGAACCCAGCGCCAACACCACGCCCAAAGGCGAAAAATGCAAGTTCTACGTATTGGCCCGCGTTGAAGACACCGTCTGGCTTCGCGCCCGCGTGTTCAACAAATGCAAACCCGAAGGCGTAGACGCCCGCTATTGGTTCGTTTGCTCGTTCTATGATGTCGATGAAAACGGCCCATCAACAGGCTCAGGGACCGCATGGACCTTCGACTTCGACATCACACCCAATCCCAACGACGGAGAAATGGAAATCGTCACCCACCAAGTGGAAGGCGAAGCCAATGTCAAAATATACGACATGACTGGCCAACTCGTCGACGAATTCGGCATTACGGCCACACAAAACAGCCGGCATCCCTACAACATGAGCGACCTTCCCGATGGGATATACCTCATGGTTTTCGACCATAAAGGCAATACAATCACAAAAAAGTTCGTTTTAACACAATAAATATCAACAAATTACAATAAAAAAGAAAATTTTTCGTTCGATTTTTGTCGAATGTAAAACCTAAATCCTTACATTTGCGAGATTATTTTTCACCATGAGAAGTACCTCATCCATACACTAACAAGATGAAGAAACACTTAATCAGAACATTGATTCTCCTTTGCGGGCTTGCTGCGCTCAGTTCGTGCATGAAAGACGACCCCAAGAACAACGAGACCGTTTATTACGGCTACCAAGAGATTCCGAACATCAATGAGTTCATGCCACAATCATTGCTGTTGGCTTTCGGCAACAACATCCATTTCGGCGACGAGCCACCCAAGATTGAAGGCTCTTTCGTGGCCAACAATATTTTTATCACCGACGTCATCTTAGCACCTAACAGTCCGTGGACCTTGATACAGATGCCCATCCCCATTTGCATGGAGGGCCAGCAATATTTCGAGATTTACGAGCAGCACAAAGGCATTGCCAAGCTGAACTACAAGTTCCCCAAAGGCAACCCCTCCGACTATAACTACTTCGTGGAATCCTCGTCGCCCGACAGCACCGATTTCATTGTCAACAACAACCCCGATTTCTTCATCAACGACACCATCGCCCCCATCTATTTCAAGAACGGCAACTACAAGAAAGAGAACTTCAACACCGTCTACATCATCGGCGACGATCCCTACTTCACCGTATTCTACTATGAGGTGCGCGACATCAATATGAAGGCACAACCTCTCAACGCCGTCATCCTTTCGGGCAAGATCGACAAGGAAACCACCGTGGTGACCGACACCGCGACCAACGTGACCGACACCATCGTGAAGCCCGTCATCAGAGACTTCAAATGGGGCTTCGAAACGATGAAATACTACAAAGAAGGCACTGCCGTTTCGCAAATCATCAGCCTCGGCTTGCTTCCATCAAAAGGCGATGTTATGATCCTCAAGAACGATGGCGTAGTTCACACCGGCGAATTTCACGAATAACAACAACACAAGACCTCAAGCACGATGAAAAAATCAACAGTCATAATACTCCTCACCTTTTTGCTTATCGGTGGCACGGCTCAAGCCCAATTCAAGAAGCCCCTACAGTCGGCCAGCAGCCGCGTGAACACCTCTGAGGCCAAGTACAACATCGGCCTCGTGGGCGGCATCACCTCGACCTATTGGGTCCACTTTGGAGGCACCAACACGAAATACAACGCGCCCTTCAACTTCGGCATCGTGGGCGGACTTTCGGTGGAACGCATGCTCAACCGCAGCACCTCCGTCAGCCTCGAAGGCTACTACGCCATGCGCAAGACACAGCTCAACTACGAGGTGCTCAACTTCCCCACCGACCTCAACGTGAACGAAGACTTTTACCGTCAGTTCGACGCTGACTTCCAGGAAGTGGACGGCCAGGCCATCGTCACCCACTACTTCTCGACGAGCAACCTCAGGCCCTACATCTTCGGTGGCGTGCGCGTCAGCGTGCCCCTCTCAGGCAAGATGTATTGGCAAAAACTGAAGATCGAGGAATATGGCTCCGAGAACCAGCACTACAGCGACAAGGACATCGTGCGAGACACCGTTGAGTTCAACGCGCAAAACACCCGTCAGTTCAACGCGGGCTTGGTGGCCGGCGTGGGCTTGATGTACAAGCTCAATGTGGGCAACTACTACCTGCTCCTCAAGGCCGACATTTCGGCACATGGCGCCGTCATCAATTCGTTCACACCCGAAGAAATCGCAGGCGAATCGCAAAACGTGGTCGGTGCTGCCTACATCGACCCCTATCTGTTGGGTATGCGTTTCAACACCGACTTCACCGCCAAGATAACCCTGATGTTCCCGCTGAAGAAACAATTGCAAGGCGCGTGCATCAGATGGGGCGAATATGATTGATTCCAACAGAAAAAGTTCAAAAAAAGAGACGCAAAATGCTGCGTCTCTTTTTCTTTTTGCTAAATTTGCACCTTGATAAAAACATCATCCGAACAAGCAATATCAAGTCATCACCAATAAATCAAACCAACTATGAGAAAGTCGTTACCAATCGCGCTTGCCATCGCACTGTTGGCCCTCGTGGGCAACACCGCCTTGGCGCAGACCTTCAGCTATCCCGTCAAAGGGAAGCAAGGCTTCAACCTGACGGAGAAGACTCGCGACGGGTTGCACATCACGTACAACCTCGGCCAGATGAGCCTCAACCAACTCAGCTATCGCGGCGAAGAGATGTCGGAGATCAGCATCTCAGCCATCGGACTTCCCACCGATGCCGGAATGCCCAACCTGCCGACCGAGAGCCGCATGATGGCCATCCCCAATGGCGCACAAGCCACCTTGCGTGTGGTCAGCTTCGAGAAAGAGACCATCCACAACGTCAACATCGCGCCAGCCCTTCGCATCCAGAATGAGAACGAAGAGCCTGACATGAACTATGTGAAGGACATGAACATCTACGGCAAGGATGCCTTCTTCCCTGCCGAGCCTTTCGTCATGGGGAGCAGCTACATCCGTGGCGTTGAAGCTGTTACGGTAGCCATCACGCCTTTCCAGTACAACCCCGTCACGAAAGACTTGGTGGTCTACACCAACGTGGAGCTTTCGGTCGAGTTTGAAGGCGGCGACGGCCATTTCGGCGAAGACCGCCTGCGCTCGCCCTACTGGGACCCCATCTTGGCCGCCGAGCTTTTGAACTACGACCAGCTGCCCGTCATCGACTATGAGAAGCGTATGCAGGAATGGCTGCGCGACGACAAGGACGGCGCCGAATATCTCATCATCACGCCCAACAACGACGCCTGGGCCGAATATGCCAACCAACTGAAGGAATACCGCACGCGTCAAGGTATCCTCACCGCTGTGTATCGCCTCGACGAAATGCCCGCCACCAACACCAACCAGATGAGGGAATGGTTCCACAACGCCTACCACACCTGGGACATCGCCCCCGTGGCCGTCTGCCTGCTCGGTGACCACGGCACCAACATGGGCCAATACATCCCTGCCGAGACCACCAGCCACCCCTCCAACGGCAGCTGCATCACCGACAACCGCTATGCCGATGCCGAGGGCAACGACAACCTGCCCGACATGGTGTTTTCGCGCCTGATTGCCGAAACACCTGCCCAACTGCCCGTGTTCGTCGGCAAACAACTGGAATATGAATACACCAACCCCAACATGGACCCCAGCTTCTATGAGCGTCCCATCACCGCATTAGGCTGGCAAACAGAACGTTGGTTCCAAATCTGCTCCGAAGTGTTTGGCGGCTACATGCGTCAGCACGGCTACAACCCCAACCGCATCAACTGCATCTACAGCGGCACGCCTGGCAGCAGCTGGTCGAGCAACCAGAACACCTCGATGGTGGTCAACTACTTCGGCCCCAACGGCACGGGCTACATCCCCCAATCTCCTTCCGAATTGGGCGACTGGAACAACGGCACGCCCGAACTCGTGGTGCAAGCCGTCAACCAAGGCGCTTTCTGGCTGCAACACCGCGACCACGGCTTGGAGACCGGCTGGGGCGAACCGGCAGTGCGCAACAGCCACGTCAATCAGATGAACAACGTGGGCAAGCTGCCTTTCGTGATGTCCATCAACTGCCTCACGGGCAAGTTCAACTATGGCCAAGACTGCTTCGCCGAGGCCTGGATGCGCCGCACCTACAACGGTGAGAACGCTGGCGCAGTAGGCTTGCTCTGCCCCACCGAGACCTCCTATTCCTTCGTCAACGATGCCTACGTTTGGGGTGTCTACGACCTCTTCGACGGTGACTTCCTTCCCACCTTTGGCCCTTACGCCGCCAGCACCGGCAACTGGATGCCCGCCTTCGGCAACGTGGCCGGAAAATATTTCCTCGCCCAAAGCAACTGGCCCTACAACACCGAGGACAAGGACATCACCTACACCATGTTCACCGCCCACTGCGACGCGTTCTTGCGCATCTACACCCAAGTGCCTCAGGAAATGGAAGTCACGCATCCTGAAGTGATTATCGCTGGGTTGGGTGAAGTCAGCATTACCGCCCCTGAGGGCTGCATGATCAGCTTGGTGAAAGACGATGGCGAAGGTGGTTGGGATATCCTGGCCGTGGCCACCGCCACTGGTGACCCACAAAACATCGAGTTTGTGCCCCAGGTGCCGCCCACCGAGATCAACCTCGTCGTCACAGGACAGAACTACCTCCGCTATGAGGCCGTGATGGGTGTGATACCCGCCGACGGCCCCTACATCGTATACGACAGCAAGGTCATCCACGACAACAACGGCAACGCCCAGCTCGACTTCGGCGAGACCATCAACCTCGACGTCACCATGAAGAACGTGGGAAGCGACCCGATGCAAGCCTTCGAAGCCGTGCTTGAGACCGAGTCGGAATACATCACCATCACCAACGGCACCGCCCAATACGACGGCCTGGCACCCAACGCCACACAAAACCTTGAAAGTGCCTTCTCGTTCAATGTGGCCGACAACGTGCCCGACAACACGAGCAACCGCTTCACCATCACGGTGACCAATGGCGACGACGTGTTTGTCAGCAACTTGGTCATGAAGGCCTACGCACCCGTGTTCGACCTCGGCAACCTCAGAATCAACGAAGTGAATGGCAACGGCAACGGTCGCTTGGATGCTGGCGAGACCGCCCAACTCAGCTTCCCCATCGAGAACAAAGGCCATGCTGATGCCAATGCCACCACTGCAACGCTGCAAATGCTGTCGCCCTACATCACCGTAGCCGAAAACACTGTCAGTTTCGAAAGCCTGAACGCTGGCGAGACTGCGACTGCCGTCTACGACATCACCGTCAGCGAGGAGACCCCGATGGGCTACAGCTGCCCGCTCGTCCTCAGTGTGAATTCAGGCCGCTATGAGGCCCAGAGTGACTACGCCGCCAAGGTCGGCCTCATCGTCGAGGACTTCGAGACCGGTGAGTTTGGCGAAGGCTGGACCAACGACCCACAGCGTCCGTGGTCTTTCGTCCGCGAAGGCTACGAAGGCATCTACTGCGTGAAGAGTGGCGGCGCTGGCGTGAGCAACGTCACCTCAAGTCTGACTCTGCGCCACGAAGCCGGCTCAGCTGACAGCATCTCGTTCTATTATAAGGTGTCGTCGGAGAACGGCTACGACAAGCTGCATTTCTACATCGACAACACCGAAATGGGCAACTGGTCGGGCAACGTGAGCTGGACCAAGGCCGCATACTCCGTCGGTGCTGGTGTGCACACCTACAGATGGAGCTACACCAAGGACGGCAGCGTCAACAACGGCAGCGACTGCGGCTGGATTGACTTCGTCAGCCTGCCTGCCGCTCGCGTCATGGCTGGTACTGCCGGTTACGACGTGACCACCTGCGAAGACAGCCCCGTCCAAATTGTGGGCTACGCCATCCATTACGACAATATGCAATGGACCACCTCCGGCGACGGCACCTTCGACGACGCCACCATCGCCACCCCGATTTATACCCCTGGCCAGCAAGACATTGCCAACGGCCAAGCCACACTGACCCTCACTATCAATGGCGGCGGCGAGACAATTACTGATGAGATGACGGTGTTTATCACTGAAAACGTGGAAATCGACTACGGTATTTTTGACAAGTACTACTGCGCCTCCAGCGAGCCGCAAATAGTTGCCGTTGATATCTATGGCGATTACACTTCATTCAGTTGGAGCACATCGGGTGACGGCGTGTTTGAAGATCCCAACGAACTGTTTACCAACTACACCCCCGGCCCGATGGACATTGCCAATGGCGTCACCTTGTACGCTACTGCACAATCCGAAGGCTGCGGCCCTGTGGTATTTGAATATAATTTCGACATGAACCCCTTGCCACAAATGACCTTGGCCACCAATGCCATCGAAATCTGTGAAGGCGAGAATGCCATCATGAATTTCAGCATAAGTGGTTCGGCTGGTTCATGGAACATGTTTGATCCAGAGTTCATTTTCTTGATGAACAACGTTCAATACGAAGTCTACCAATCTGGCAACAACAGTGTTGACTTAGGTGTGCTTGAAGTTGGAGAACATGTCTTCAGGATTGCATGGGTTCACAATTTATTCTGCTACACCAATTATGAGGGAGACGAGATGATGTTCACCGTCAATGTAAACGCCGCTCCGACAATGGCAATGGGCAATGTGCCCGAATCGGTTTGCGAAGGCGAAGAAGTGAACATCAACTTCGGCTTCACGGGTGTGGCACCGTTCATCGTGGAAGCCACGGGCATGGAAGGCTTTACCGCCGAAAACGACACTTACACGCTCAGCCTCAACCCGACCGAAACGTTGAACGCCACTTTCACTAAGGTAACCGACGCCAACGGCTGCGAGACCGCCTTTGAACAGGCCATCAACATCACTGTGAACGCCATTGCCGAGCAACCCGAAATCAGCGGCGACGCCGAATTGGACGTGCGTCTCACGCCTACCACGACCTACACTGTCAGCAACGACGTGGAAGTGGGCTTCAGCATCGAGCCTGAAGAGGCCGGCACACTCGTTCCCGCCAACGACGGCAAGAGCGTGGTGGTCACCTGGAGCAACGAATACAAAGGCCAAGCCGTGCTGACTGCCGCACCTATCGCGGAATGCAACAACGGCAGCGGTTCGTTGGACATCGAGGTGAAGAACTCGACCGACGTGGCCGAATACAACCTCAACGCCAGCATCTACCCTAACCCGACCGACGGCAACGTGACCATCGAGGCTGAGGGTATGCAGCGCGTCACCGTGGTGAACGAACTTGGCCAGGTGGTTTACGATGCCGAAGTGAACGGCGACACCAAGACTCTTGACATGAGCCAATTCGGTTCAGGCGTTTACATGATTCGCATTTACACGGAGAACGGCATGGGCACCAAGCGTGTGAGCGTGATCCGATAATGATTCAACACGAATTACCATAAATTGGACACGAATTTCAAAAAATTGAATTTCTGTTAATTCGTGATTCATTCATGATTATTCGTGTCATAAAGAAAAGACAATGGCTGGCCTTAAGGGGTCAGCCATTTTTTTGTGCCTGTCGGGATGTTGACTATCGGACACAGTGGAGAGCGGGGATTGAAATCGCCCGATGAATTATCGTCGCCCCTTCAGGGCTTATGCGTCCTCGTCCTACACTATCGCATTACGACAATCACCGCGCCCCTTGCAGTCATGGCGGTTCCGCATCCTCGGAATGAGGCGATCCGCCATCCCCTGAGCTGCGAAGGGCGAGTATCATCATCCAATATCATCCACAACACCAACAATATATCCGACAGCAAACGACTGCTGTCGACTACAAACGCTTAATCAACGGCTTTGTCTGGACAGAAACAGTTCCTTTGCAACACAATCGCAAAAACAAAGAGAATGGAAGAGTTACAACAAGGAGCCTTTGGTCCCATCTACACCCAATTCAAAGGGAAACCGAAAGAAGCCATGACCTACCTATGCAACGTAAAAGACGGAGAATGTCCCCAAGCCTTCTATCGTGAAGATGTCGGATTTGTTGATTTCGTTTGGGGAAAGCCCAACGACAAAACCACTGGCAAAGGTGGATTCGGACTATCGCACATCCTTACAGACCACGGCGAAGAAATCAAGGATTTCAATATCGACCCGATCGATTTCATCCTGATGATTATGAATTTCGGCAAACTTAACACAGAAGGAAAGAAAAACAGAATCTACCTTGAAGGCAAGGAGTTTAGGCTGATTGTCACCACTGAATGGTATGGAAAGTCGAAACATCTTCTACTTACAGCATTCGACCTACGCCCTATATCAAGAAAAAATCCGCAGCGGGCAAATGAAATGAAAAAAGCCCCTAAAAGATAGGAGCTTTTATTCTTTGTCGATATCTCCGCAAGGATACTCGTAGGATCGATTTTACGGTCAGCCCTGTTTACTGACCAACGACGCCGCAAAATTACTACTTTTCCGCAAACCCGCAAGGGGATGTCTGAAAAATCTGTCGCGGCATCTCCTGTTCAGCCGCATTTGCAATGCAGCTGGGGGTAAGTATCATCATCCACAACACCAACAACATACCCGACAGCAAACGACTACTGTCGACTACAAACGTTTAATCAACGGCTTGGTCTTGACAAAGGCTGCATCTTTGCACCGTAAACAATTTAAACCTACAATTATGGAATTACCAGAATACATAGAAGGCATCCCGACAGAGAAGAAGAAAAGCCGCGAAAGACGTAGCTTGATCGAACATTATTATGAGTCGCTGTGGAAAGAGTTACAACAGGAAAACGGGACAAATGGCATTTTCAACGCGTTTTTGGGCGTTACTGTCATTATTAAAAAGGGAGAAAGTGACAAGAAGACAATCAATCGTGCTTCCGCCGACTGGAAATCGACTTATGCCGTAAAACACCTAAAACAAGTTGTCACCTTCGCTTGCGGAAAAGAAGACGCTCCTGTTTATGTGGGAGCCAAAGCAGGAACGCAAAAGAAAAACGGTTACAAGAATATGGCCATTCTATTTCATGAATTTGTCCACCCCAAGATGGAGCATTTGAACTTTATGGTAAAACTGACCATTGGGATCAAAAGCGATGGAAAACATGTACAATACTGCGTTAACAAGATAGAGACACAAAACAATAAACCAATCGTATCCAGCGATTACCCTAGTTGAAGGGAACACATACGATTGGTTTTCAGCCTGCAAAAATACCACTTTTCCGCAAACCCGCAAGGGGGGGGATGAAAAATCCGTTTCGGCATCTCCTGTTCAGCCGCATTTGCTATGCGGCTGGGGCGAGTATGAGGATTTGCAATCCGATCGACATGCATACCGGGGCGCTGTCGTAGGTCGCGACCTACGGCTAATAGGATATCGTCCCTTCAGGACGAGACCTACCGAGGCGCATAAGGGTAAGAACGGGGATTGAAATCGCCCGATGAATAATGGTCGCCCTTTCAGGGCTGAACAGAGTTTTCCCCAACGCCCTTCAATACATAATACTTGATAAATACTGAAGAAGCTGGCTAAAATACTTATTTCTGTTGTCATTATACTTGCTATAATCTCGAGTTGCTATATAGAACCAATGATACAACTCGGAATCATCATTTATATTGAGATTTCGATTATTCGCTTCAACAAACTTTTTATATAAATCACAATTATGCAAGAAGTTATATTCTGTGATATTGTGTGAATATAGTTCGAGCTCTTTTTCGAGTGCATCAATTTTTAGTATCTCATCAGCAGACAAGTCTATCAGTTGCTTGGCTTTATTATGCCAACGATATAGATAACCTTCAAACCTGTTTTCAGTGCTTCTTGTTAACTCACAGTTAGCAAACACCCCGTGCGATGAGGCGAATGAAATTTTTTGTCATCAAAATTATCAACAGGGCTAATTTCGCACTTACCAGCAAATTTACTCCCAATTTACGCTGAAATTCACTTCCAATTTACTCTCATCCCGTCCTTGGACGGAGCATTTCCCGATGTCCATGGCTGTCTGAAGGCAGAAAGCAAGCGAATTGCCATAAGGCGGATCCGCAATAATCACATAAAAGGAAACTCCTACGGAGTATGGCTCATGGGTTCATGGTGTCTTTGTTATTAAAAGGAAGCTCCTACGGAGCAGTTTTTTGGGGGGGCATCAATCCAAGCCCTGAAGGGGCGACCCTACTTCATCGGGCGATTTCAATCCCCGCTATCAAACATAACGCAGAAGGGCCGTCTGCAAGCCCTGAAGGGGCGACAGCAACACGAGGCAGGCGGTGTGAACCCCTGCCGAAAAAAAATGTGCCGAAAAGCCCAAGCCCTGAAGGGGCGACAATACTTCATCGGGCGATTTCAATCCCCGCCACACAAAAAACGGAGCCGCCCCACGGCAGCCCCGTTTCCTCACAAGGTATGAAAAAGGGATTTACTTTCTCGTAATACGGAACAACGTCCGAAAAAGTTACAGCCCGTAGGCGTTTTTCACGTCGTCGAGGCTGATGCCCAACAGCTTCATCTTCTTCACCACTTCGGGCAGTTCCTTCTCGATGAACTCCTCGCGCATCTGGCGGAGCACGATGTCCTTGGCCTCGGGCGCGATGAAGTAGCCGATGCCGCGCTTGTTGTAGATGATGCCCGCGTTGGTCATGGTCTCGTAGGAGCGCATGATGGTGTTGGGGTTCACGCCGAGCTGTATGCCGTAGTCGCGCACCGAGGGGATACGGTCGTCGGCCTTCAGGTCGCCGCGCAGGATTTGTTCATAGAGCTGCGAACAGATCTGCAAGTATATGGGTTTGTGTGCGTTAAATTCCATGGTTTAGTATTTTTGCGTTTTGAGTTTGAAGAAAAGTCCAACATAAAGTGCAACCGCGAGCAGACTCCTGAAAATGATTCCCAACAGCATGGCATGGCTAGTGTAATTGGTCAACGATTCCATGTCCATCGAAGCCGTGTTGACTTCCTGCTGCCAAGGATAGATGCCTCTCGAAAGGAAAAACGATTGCATCAACATCGTAATCACATACGAAATGCCAATCATGCAGGCCAAGGTCTTGGCGGTTTTGTGCGTCTTGAAGAGCAAATTGCCGAACATAAAGAGACCCACGGTGAAAACGATACGCACGATGTGGCTGAACAGATAGCCCGAATCGAACTTGCCGGAAAATGCTTGGAAAGCCTCGTAATCATCACCAACCATGTCGGCTTCGGTCATTTCGCCCATCTCCATGGCAAAGTTTTGAACAGACTCCATAAGCCCGAAACTCTTGATATAGTGGGTGAAACCACCAAAAGGCAAAGCCGTAAGGAGCGAATCAAGGCCCCACGAAAGGAAGAAAACGACGACGGGCGTCAGGAGACAGAAGAAGGCGTAGCTGAGGAACTTCTCCAAGTTGGACGCGGGCATCATCGCAAAACGGATGCCCTCACGCTGAAGGTTGATGTCGCCAAAGGCCTTGGCAGGCACCATGATGCAGGCCAAAACCACGGCAAGGTAAATCATGCCCCACCGGACGAAGGTGGGCATCGTGAAGCTGAAAACCAACGTCAGCAGCCACAAGACCAAGGTCAGGCTGCTCAGGATGGCCACGGTGATGCTGAAGTTGCGGTAGTATTTCCGGCCATCGGCAGCAAGCACCTTGCCGAACCTATTGAAATTGAATGTGTTGTTCATAGTCAGTATTTTTGAGTCTTGATTTTACGATAGGTAAGGATATAGAACACGATGGCGACGACCAACTGGAAGGCACTGTAGACCCAAGGAAGGAAACGCGTCTCCAATTGGGCACTGGTTTCGGTAACCCACATGCCGAAGGCATACCAGAAGTGGGCCAATTGAAGCAACAAAGTGAGTACAAACACAATAAGGATTCCCCAAGCAATGGTTTTTCCAGCCTTGCGGCGTTTGAAAACCATGTTGCCGAACATGAAGATGGACGACTCAGCCCATGCGGCAGTGACTAATGAGACAACCAACATCACAAAATCGCCGAAACTGATTTTTCTCAAGAAATCTTCGCTCATGGCAATCTCCTCAAAACCGCCGAAGGGCAACAAGGACAAGAGGCTGTCCACTATCCAAGCGCCCAACAAGGCAAGGAAGGGCGTGACCAACGAACAATAGATAAACATCGTCAGGAACTTCTCCAAGCCCGAGGCTGGAAGCATGGCGAAGGCCACCCCCTCTCGAGACAAGTTGGCTTTGCCATAGATGCGCGAAGGTGCCGACATAAGGGTTATGGCAACCATACCAAAAATGAGTATCTCACGTGCCCCAACGGGCAATTCCGAACCGAAGACCAGACTTGCCACCCAAAGTAGGATGGGCATACTGATCCACACTAATAGCGTGATGCCGAAGTTGCGGACATAGCGCTTCCAGTCGTAGGCCAGCACTTGTCCGAAACGTTTGAAATCGAATGAGTTATTCATGATTATTTCTCCTGTTTATTTTGGACGCGAGACTGCGGGACGCGAGTCGCGGGACGGTCTTTCGACAGGCTCAAGATCCTTTGACCCCGTGTCTCGAAGTCCCGTGTCTCGTGTCAACCAAACATCTGTTTGATGGTTTCCTTGTTTTTCATCACGGTGTTGAAGAGCACTTCGATGCTCACCTTGCTGTCGAGGCCTTCGGTGTTGCGCGTCACGCTGACGTAGCCGCCGGGCATCATCTCGCTGTAGAGTGCGGTGTCGTCCTTCTCGGTGCCGTAGGCAAAATAGAGCCTGTCGGTGATTTCGCGGAACGAGGCCTTGAGCAGCACCTCGTCGTGGTCGAGGATGATGATGGGGTCGATGAGGTTCTCCACGTCCTTCACCTGGTGGGTGGAGATGATGATGGTGTTGCGCTCCTCGAGGCGACGGCTGAGGATGGAACGGAACTGGGCCTTGCTGGGAATGTCGAGGCCGTTGGTGGGCTCGTCGAAGAGCACGTAGTCGGTGCCCAGCGAGAGGCTGGCGGCGATGAGGCTCTTCTTCTGCTGGCCGAAACTCATCTCCTTGAACTTGCGGTCGGGTTCCACCTCCAGCTCCTGCATCAGGTGTAGGAAGGTGCCCTGGGCGAAGTTGGGATAGAAGGGCATCAGCTCGTCGACATAGCGCTGCGGGGTGGAGTTGTCGGGCAGCGACACCTCGTCGGGCAAGAAGACGATGCGCTGCAGCATCTCCGGCTGGCGGTCGTGGGCGGTGAGGCCGTCGAGGGTGACGGTGCCGTGCACCGGACGCAGCAGGCCGCAGATAAGCTTGAGGAGGGTGGTCTTGCCCACTCCGTTCTCTCCCAGCAGGCCATAGATGCATCCCTGCGGGAACGTGAGATTGATATTGTTGAATACTGGCGACTTCTTATAGCTGAAGTCAAGGTTGCGAATCTCAATCATGACTGTTTATTTTATTTTTTATATCTAACTGCCGTACCGTAAACAAGCACCTCGGCGGCCTGGGCCATAATGGCGCTGGTGGTGTAGCGGATGCCGATGATGGCGTCGGCCTCCATCTTCACGGCCTGGTCCACCATGCGCTGCGTGGCCTGCGCGCGGGCTTTTTCCATCATGCCGGTGTAGCTTTTCAGCTCGCCGCCGATGATACCTTTCAGCCCCTGGCCGAGGTCGGCAAACATGTTCTTGCTCTGGATGGTGCTGCCTTCGACAACACCCAGCACTTCGTAATTCATACCCGGAAGGGTCTCAATGGTGATAAGTTTCATAACATCTATGTTTTTAATTATTAATTTTTAATTGTTCATTGGCGTATTGCCCGTGTCGGT
>DGXB01000031.1 GCA_002396205.1 Bacteroidales bacterium UBA4243 | reverse complement strand
CTTCAGGAAGTCCTGGGCGCTGCGGAGGTGCTGCGACCACGACATTTCCGACACGTGGATGAGGCCTTCAACGCCAGGGGCGATCTCGACGAACGCACCGTAGTCGGCAATGACCACAACCTTACCCTTGACGGTGTCGCCCACCTTGAGGTTAGGATCGAGGGCATCCCACGGATGGGGAGTTAGCTGCTTGAGACCCAAGGCGATACGTTTCTTGTTGTCGTCGAAGTCGAGGATGACGACCTTGATCTTCTCGTCCAGTTTGACCACCTCTTCGGGGTGCGTAATGCGGCCCCAGCTGAGGTCGGTGATGTGGATGAGACCGTCGACGCCACCGAGGTCGATGAACACGCCATAGCTGGTGATGTTCTTGACCACGCCTTCGAGGATCTGGCCCTTCTCGAGCTTGCTGATGATCTCGGCCTTCTGGGCTTCGAGTTCGTCTTCGATGAGGGCTTTGTGAGACACAACCACGTTCTTGAACTCTTGGTTGATCTTCACGACTTTGAATTCCATCACGCTGTTAACAAACACGTCGTAGTCGCGAATGGGCTTGACGTCGATTTGGCTGCCGGGCAGGAAGGCTTCGAGGCCGAACACTTCGACGATGAGACCACCCTTGGTGCGGCTCTTGACATAACCGTTGACGATCTCGCCGCTTTCGTAGGCTTCGTTGACGCGATCCCACGACTTGAGCAGCTGGGCCTTCTTGTGAGAGAGGATGAGTTGGCCGTTGGGACCTTCTTGGTTCTCAACGTAGACCTCCACCTTGTCGCCCACCTTCAGGTTGGGGTTGGTGCGGAATTCAGCAACCGGAATAACACCATCGGACTTGAACCCGATGTTGACCACGACTTCGCGCTCGGTGATGGCGACGACAGTGCCTTCGATGACCTCGTGGTCGGCAATCTGGTTCATTGTGCCTGCATACTTGTCTTCGAGTTTCTTGCGTTCGTCTTCTGAATAGTTGTCGAACTTTTTGTGTGACGAAGTCCAGTCGAAATCTGCGGCGGGAACCGGCTTCGGTCTGGGCGTTCTTTGTTTCTTTTCAACCGGCTTTTCTTCTGCTGGCATAGCCTCGTTGATGATGTTTTCGTTTTCTGCCATGTTAGTTTTGATGATTTAATTGTACCCGCTGGCGTTCCAGAAATCCGCCCGCGAGGAGGTTAAACTTTTGATTTTCAACTCAAACCACTGATTTTGCAATCAATCTGGATTGTGGCTTGAATCGGGCTGCAAAGATAGGAATTAATTTGAAACAAAACGCGGCCTAACGAATTATTTTTCAATTCCTTTCACAAATTCCGCTATCCGTTCCAACACTTCCTCGGAAATTGTCTCCTCAATCGTGGCGTATTCCGCTGGCGCTCCCGTCTCGCAATGCTGGAAAAGATGGTTCAAGCTAGGGAGCTCTTGCAGGGTGAGGTTGGTCTTGCCGTTCTCGTCGATGAGCTTTTGATAGGCTGGAAGGTTTTGGGAAGCAATGACTTGCACGTCCTTCGAGCCATTGAGCAACAGGGCTGGGCAATTCGTCTTGAGGATGGCCTCTGTGGGGTCGTATTTCAGGAAATAATACATCCACGCGGAGGTCAATTGGCCAACGGTTTGCTCGGTCAGTTCTTCGTTGTAGCCCCAGCCTTTCACCAATTGGCGCATGAGGCTGTCGGCCTCTACCCTATCCTTCGAGGCTTCCACGATGTCGAACAATTGGGCGTTGGCGTTGGCGGAGAATTGTATCATTTCCTCCGTCATGCCTTGCGCACGAAGGAGGGCCTTTTGCTGTTCCTTTAGGACGTCAATGCCTTTCACCGCCGGACCTGCCAACGAAATGAGAAACGCCACTTCGGGCCGACGCGCCGTCACCATGAAGTTGATGATTCCGCCTTCGCTGTGACCCAAAATGCCCACCTGCGAGGCGTTGATTTCCTTGCGGTTACGAAGGAAATCGAAAGCGGCTTCGGCGTCGTAGGAAAAATCCATCGATGTGGCTTCCACCACTTCGCCTGTGGAGCCGCCCATGCCACGGTCGTCGTAGCGCAACACGGCTATGCCTCGGCGCGAAAGGTAGTCGGCAACGACCCAGAACGGGCGATGGTTCATCAGCTCCTCGTCGCGGTTCTGCTGTCCGCTGCCCGAGACGAGCACCACGGCGGAAAAAGGCCCTTCGCCTTCGGGAATCGTCAGCGTTCCGGCAAGGGTGTTGACTTCTTTCGGGTTGACGAAGGTCACTTCCTCGGCCTTGTAGTTGAACGGCGGCTTGGGGTCCTGCGGACGCGCTTGTTTGGCTTCTTTCACCGCCCTTTCGAGGTTGAGCGGGAACGACACCCCGTGTTGCGTAAACGAGCCTTCGATGACTAAGCCTTTCAGTTCGCCCGAATAGGTGGCGTTCATGGCGTCCATGCGGAGGTCAAGTTTTCCTTGATGAAACTCGGTTTTGTCGACGGGCACGTCAAACGCGCCTTGGGCCGGTACGTCCAAGGTGGTGGCAAAGCCGTTTTCGGTCACTTTGATATCGAAGCCCATTTCCATCTTTTGTGCGCCAAGGTCGATTTGGCCTTTCCAGTAGCCTTCCACTTGGGCTTGTGCGCGAATAACGGCGAATGATAACAAGGCTAATAGGATTGTTTGTGTTTTCATAACGGCGAATTTTTCAAATTTAACGAATTTTTCAAATTGTTTTGCAGCTTCGCTGCGGATTGTTACGAATTAGGGCATAGTGTCATCGCGTGTGCCCATCAACATGCGGATCCAGCCAAACGGCGGGATGATAAGGAAGCACACGCCGAACCAGAACCAAAACGACTTGCCTCGGCTGCGGGCGACCATTCCGCCTGCGTAGGCCTGGATGATGTAGGCGAGAACTACAAGGATAATAATCAAGGTTTCTGACATAATAACTGAAGTTTATAAGTCGCTTATAAGATTGTCTATCCCAAGTTCCCCATTAGGGGAACATTATTTATTTCAGATTTGTTGCGATTTGTTTCAAAAACAAGAAACATATTCTATTCATTTCTTTTTCCTCCCACTCTTTTTCAGCGCCTCGGCGATAATCCATTGCAGCTGCCCGTTGACGGAGCGGAACTCGTCGGCGGCCCATTTCTCCACGGCTTCCATCGTCTCGGCGTCCACGCGGAGTAGGAAGGTCTTGGTATTCGTATTATTGTCTTTTTCCTTTGCCATTACTTCCAAACCTCCTTTTCTTTTAAGGCCTCTAACAGCCTCATGGTTTCTCCCTCAGTGGCTCCATTCAAGTAATACAGGTTGTCAGAAGTGCGAATCTCGATGTATGGCGGCATTTTGTGGCGGACGAACAACATACACTTTTCGCCATTTTCCAGTAGGAAATGACCTTTGGAATACTTGCTCGTGCTTGATCCGTTGGTGCGCATTTTGATATGTGGCAACGCTTCCAGCAATTCCACCGAGACGATGTCGGCAACAGGGATTTCCCTGCCGTACATACCCGAAATTTTGACCGAATCCTCGTCCACCATAATCTGTTGCGGACGGCTGCTCATGGCAATGATGACCACAACGAAAGCCATCGCCAAACCGAGGGTGACCAAAGCGATTTTAGGAGCCTTTTCGAGTCTTGGGCCGTGAACGCCTTCGCCCGTCTTGTCGCGCCCGAAACCGTTGTATTTCTTCATGGCAATGATTATGGGAATAATCATAACCAGGATCGAACCTGAAAACAACCACGAAGCCACCTCCACGTCAATCACATTGAAAATATGAAGCACATCCGCAGTGATAATCAACAGTCCCATGATGGTGAGGATGATGGCCGTGGCCCGCTTCAGGCCTTCGATGTCCACAAGGGCTTTGCGCTCGTCCGACATGCTTCCGTAGGGATTGATCATGTTCGGGAAACGGTAGCAGAGCCAACCTGCCACTATCAGCAGCACCCCCGTCCCAATAATCATATAATCAAAGAATTCCATAATACTTAATTTTGATGTTGTGCCTTTCGGCAGATTTCATTCGATGAACTTTTCTCCAATTTTGGGTTTCAATTCCTCTATAAGTTGCTCGGTCTCAGCCGTCGTCTTTCGGTTGACGAAAACGAGACCGCCGTGCGTGTACATCTTCAAATATGGTGGCTGTTTGCCTAGCAGGTAAAACTTGGCATCAGAGCCGTCTTTCAGGCGAAACTCACCTTTTTTGTTTCCGAAAACGCTGTAGCCATCTTTGCAATACTTCACTGCAGGCAATGCCTCGACAATAAACACGGAATCAATGGCTTGATAAGGCATTTCGATACCATAGTCACCCTCAACGGCAAAGGTATCAGGAAGCACTTCCACTTTGCTGTCTTTGACCAGCCAGATGTGATATACAATCACCAACACTACTGCCAATGCCAACATAACCAAATGCCATTTCGGGGTTTCACCCATAATTCGCCATTTTGCGACAAAGACAGTAATTCCTCCAATTATGGCCAAAGCAAACATGACGTAGGTGAGTTTCATCCCAAAGAGCCAACCAATCAAGCCCGTCAACATCCACAAGATTCCAGTGATCAGATAGTTGACGAAATAGAGCTGTTGCAGCCTTGGATCCAATTCGGCGTCGGGCTGCAACGCCTTCATTTTCCTAAAAAACCGAATTTTCATCGGATTCCGCTTGACCAGGAAGGCTTGATAAATGGGAATCAGGCCGAAGAGAGTATATACGATTAAAGCGGCCATACAGGTTTAGTTCAATGTAATATGCCAATAATATACATTCAAAGCAATTAACGCCACTGAGAGGAGCAAAACTGCCACTAAGCCGAGGGTCCTCCATCTTTCATTTTGGCTCAACATGATTTTCCAATAGAAGAGAAGCATGATTATGGTCATCGCCATAACGACAGTAACGGCGATGGTGCCACCATAGTCTTGCCACTGTGGGATGCTCATTACGATAGAAACCAAGATAATCATAATGCCGAAAAGCAAGAGCATGACAAAGCCTAACCTTTGGCCTTCGGGTTTGATTTCAACGCCACGCCATGAACGATATATAATATCGGGTCGGATTTTTCCGAAAATTGCCATTGCGATGGACAGAACGCCCATGAGCAGAATGATGATTGCATCTTTTTCCATTTTTTTTGTTTTTATGGTGTTTAAATTGTAGAGACGCAAAATTTTGCGTCTCTACACACAATATTAATACAACGACCCTGTGTTGACCACCGGCTGGGCCGACTCGTCGGCGCAGAGCACCACCATGAGGTTGCT